>NZ_CP188819.1:2690000-2945000 GCF_051550205.1 Sporosarcina sp. FA9 | reverse complement strand
CCCCGGAAGGGGAGTGAAATAGATCCTGAAACCATGTGCCTACAAGTAGTCAGAGCCCGGTGCGTATTTTCCTTCGGGGAAATACGCTGGGTGATGGCGTGCCTTTTGTAGAATGAACCGGCGAGTTACTGATTCCATGCAAGGTTAAGCAGAGAATGCGGAGCCGCAGCGAAAGCGAGTCTGAATAGGGCGAATAAGTATGGGGTCGTAGACCCGAAACCAGGTGATCTACCCATGTCCAGGGTGAAGGTAAGGTAACACTTACTGGAGGCCCGAACCCACGTATGTTGAAAAATGCGGGGATGAGGTGTGGGTAGCGGTGAAATTCCAATCGAACCTGGAGATAGCTGGTTCTCTCCGAAATAGCTTTAGGGCTAGCCTCAAACGATAGAATCTCGGAGGTAGAGCACTGTTTGGACTAGGGGCCCATCCCGGGTTACCGAATTCAGACAAACTCCGAATGCCGAAGATTTATGTTTGGGAGTCAGACTGCGGGTGATAAGATCCGTAGTCGAGAGGGAAACAGCCCAGACCACCAGTTAAGGTCCCCAAGTATCTGTTAAGTGGAAAAGGATGTGGCGTTGCCCAGACAACCAGGATGTTGGCTCAGAAGCAGCCATCATTTAAAGAGTGCGTAATAGCTCACTGGTCGAGTGGCGCTGCGCCGAAAATGTACCGGGGCTAAACAGATCACCGAAACTGTGGATTGACACGTATGTGTCAGTGGTAGGAGAGCGTTCCAAGTGCGTCGAAGCTAGATCGTAAGGACTAGTGGAGCGCTTGGAAGTGAGAATGCCGGTATGAGTAGCGAAAGAAGGGTGAGAATCCCTTCCACCGAATGCCCAAGGTTTCCTGAGGAAGGCTCGTCCGCTCAGGGTTAGTCAGGACCTAAGTTGAGGCCGAAAGGCGTAGACGATGGACAACAGGTTGATATTCCTGTACCACCTCCCCGCCGTTTGAGCAATGGGGTGACGCAGTAGGATAGGGTGAGCGCACTGTTGGTTATGTGCGTCTAAGCAGTGAGGTGTGAAATGAGGCAAATCCCATTTCTATAACATTGAGCTGTGATGGCAAGGGGAGTATTCCCTGGAGTCCCTGATTTCACGCTGCCAAGAAAAGCCTCTAGCGAGGCGGGAGGTGCCTGTACCGCAAACCGACACAGGTAGGCGAGGAGAGAATCCTAAGGTGATCGAGAGAACTCTCGTTAAGGAACTCGGCAAAATGACCCCGTAACTTCGGGAGAAGGGGTGCTCTGGTAGGGTGTTAAAGCCCGAGAGAGCCGCAGTGAATAGGCCCAGGCGACTGTTTAGCAAAAACACAGGTCTCTGCAAAACCGCAAGGTGAAGTATAGGGGCTGACGCCTGCCCGGTGCTGGAAGGTTAAGAGGAGAGGTTAGCGCAAGCGAAGCTTCGAATTGAAGCCCCAGTAAACGGCGGCCGTAACTATAACGGTCCTAAGGTAGCGAAATTCCTTGTCGGGTAAGTTCCGACCCGCACGAAAGGCGTAACGATCTGGGCACTGTCTCAACGAGAGACTCGGTGAAATTATAGTACCTGTGAAGATGCAGGTTACCCGCGACAGGACGGAAAGACCCCGTGGAGCTTTACTGTAGCTTGATATTGAATTCCGATGCAACCTGTACAGGATAGGTAGGAGCCTTAGATTCCGGAGCGCTAGCTTCGGAGGAGGCGTTGGTGGGATACTACCCTGGTTGTATTGGACTTCTAACCCATGCCCCTTATCGGGGCAGGAGACAGTGTCAGGTGGGCAGTTTGACTGGGGCGGTCGCCTCCTAAAGAGTAACGGAGGCGCCCAAAGGTTCCCTCAGAATGGTTGGACATCATTCGTAGAGTGCAAAGGCATAAGGGAGCTTGACTGCGAGACCTACAAGTCGAGCAGGGTCGAAAGACGGGCTTAGTGATCCGGTGGTTCCGCATGGAAGGGCCATCGCTCAACGGATAAAAGCTACCCCGGGGATAACAGGCTTATCTCCCCCAAGAGTCCACATCGACGGGGAGGTTTGGCACCTCGATGTCGGCTCATCGCATCCTGGGGCTGTAGTCGGTCCCAAGGGTTGGGCTGTTCGCCCATTAAAGCGGTACGCGAGCTGGGTTCAGAACGTCGTGAGACAGTTCGGTCCCTATCCGTCGCGGGCGCAGGAAATTTGAGAAGAGCTGTCCTTAGTACGAGAGGACCGGGATGGACATACCGCTGGTGTACCAGTTGTCTTGCCAAAGGCATCGCTGGGTAGCTACGTATGGACGGGATAAATGCTGAAAGCATCTAAGCATGAAGCCCCCTTCGAGATGAGATTTCCCATTACGCAAGTAAGTAAGATCCCTCAAAGAAGATGAGGTTGATAGGTCCGGGGTGTAAGCGCGGCGACGTGTGTAGCTGACGGATACTAATTGATCGAGGACTTAACCAAATAATGAAGAGGTATGATTGACCTCGATTTGTCGGAAGAATCTAACCATTCTTCCTTAATGTCTGTTTTATCCAGTTTTGAGCGAACAAAACAAATTTGTTTTGAAAAACGCTTGATATTTCTCTGTGGTTTGATATAATAGGTAATGTCTTGTGAAAAAAGTAGTCCAGTGATAATGGCGAAGAGGTCACACCCGTTCCCATACCGAACACGGTAGTTAAGCTCTTCAGCGCCGATGGTAGTTGGGGGTTCCCCCCTGCAAGAGTAGGACGTTGCTGGTCTATTTATTTCAAAAGAATCATCTATAGTACATTGAAATAAGTTAGTTACATTATTCCGCAGTAGCTCAGTGGTAGAGCAATCGACTGTTAATCGATCGGTCGTAGGTTCGAGTCCTACCTGCGGAGCCAATTGGAGAGCTGTCCGAGTGGCCGAAGGAGCACGATTGGAAATCGTGTAGGCGGTTAACGCTGTCTCAAGGGTTCAAATCCCTTGCTCTCCGCCAGATTCCAATTATATTACATATGGCCCGTTGGTCAAGCGGTTAAGACACCGCCCTTTCACGGCGGTATCACGGGTTCGAATCCCGTACGGGTCACCATTATATAATTGAAAAGAATATGTGTTACTACTGAATTGATTTACATTAATAAAGAAAAAAACTGTATTTATTTTACCCAGGAGGATTAGCTCAGCTGGGAGAGCACCTGCCTTACAAGCAGGGGGTCGGCGGTTCGAGCCCGTCATCCTCCACCATATATTTTTGTTTGCTAGTGTTGCGATTTACTGTATAGTAAGATTTAGTTACACTTATATGTATCTTTTACTTATTGTCGCGGGGTGGAGAAGTGGTATCTCGTCGGGCTCATAATCCGAAGGTCACAGGTTCAAATCCTGTCCCCGCAACCAATTTATATCTAATGAAGAAGTTAAACAAAGAAAACACTATAGTATTAACGCTAGTAAAGGCGAAGCCTTGAATGTTGTATACTATTCAGTAGCGTTCATCTAATAACAAATTTCAACTTATAGTATTGTCGCGGGGTGGAGAAGTGGTATCTCGTCGGGCTCATAATCCGAAGGTCACAGGTTCAAATCCTGTCCCCGCAACCAAAAAGGTCCCGTGGTGTAGCGGTTAACATGCCTGCCTGTCACGCAGGAGATCGCGGGTTCGATTCCCGTCGGGACCGCCATTTATTTAATGTACTACATAGTTTTGGCTCAGTAGCTCAGTCGGTAGAGCAAAGGACTGAAAATCCTTGTGTCGGCGGTTCGATTCCGTCCTGAGCCACCATTTTGTTAATTAGTAACTTTATATAAAGCCGGAGTAGCTCAACTGGTAGAGCAACTGACTTGTAATCAGTAGGTTGAGGGTTCAAGTCCTTTCTCCGGCACCATAGTTCTTGTATCTTTTGGTTTTAATATGGTGGGGTAGCGAAGTGGCTAAACGCGGCGGACTGTAAATCCGCTCCCTACGGGTTCGGCAGTTCGAATCTGCCCCCCACCACCATTTTAGGGGTATAGTTCAACGGTAGAATAAAGGTCTCCAACACCTTCGATGTGGGTTCGAATCCTACTACCCCTGCCATCTAACTTTATTGCAATTAATAAATGAATTATCTTTAGTAGTGAATCATCAATATTATATTATGGCGATTGTGGCGAAGTGGTTAACGCATCGGATTGTGGTTCCGACATTCGAGGGTTCGATTCCCTTCAGTCGCCCCTTTTAATTTTATGGTATTTGTGGTATTTATATTATGGCGATTGTGGCGAAGTGGTTAACGCATCGGATTGTGGTTCCGACATTCGAGGGTTCGATTCCCTTCAGTCGCCCATTTTTATTTTTGGGGTATAGCCAAGCGGTAAGGCATCGGACTTTGACTCCGTCATCGTTGGTTCGAATCCAGCTACCCCAGTATTTTTTTGCGGAAGTAGTTCAGTGGTAGAATACGACCTTGCCAAGGTCGGGGTCGCGGGTTCGAATCCCGTCTTCCGCTCCATTTATCTACGGCGGCATAGCCAAGCGGTAAGGCATGGGTCTGCAACACCCTTATCACCGGTTCAATTCCGGTTGCCGCCTCCATTTTTACAATTAATGCTTCTTGAAAACTATATATTCTTTGCCCGAGTGGTGGAATGGCAGACACGTCGCACTCAAAATGCGATGCCGCGAGGCGTGCCGGTTCAAGTCCGGCCTCGGGTATCAATAGGTAATAATCGGTTAATTTCAGTAAAACCTATAGCATCTACAAACGTTGATAACACAGCGTTTGTAGATGCTTTTTATTTTGGTGAAATACGATGTGTTTTGAAACTTTTTACATAAATTTTATTCAAGAATATATCCAATTTTAATTCGACACCTTGGTTATTTTAGAAAGTATATGTTCCTATATCATTTATTAATAATCCTATCCTGAATAATAAGATAGGGTTATTAAATCATAAATATATAATTATTTAAACTTTCTGTGTCTTTAATAATGTTCCACATTTTTCTCGAATTTTGTAAGTCTTCCTCATAAGAGTTTCGTAATTCTGAGTACCAATGCTTTAAGTTGGGATCGGAAATAAGTTTTTTATATTCCTTCGTTTTAAAAAAACCTATCACCCTTGAAAGCGGTCAAATTGCTACTATCAAACAAGCGTGTCACTCCAATCGAGATATTGCAAGGCACCTAAGCCGTGCCCACCAAACGATTGCCAATGAACCTAAAGCGTGGAAAACCTACACAACTTAAGACGAGGAGTACGCCCTACACGGCTTATTTCGCTGAAACGGGAGAGGCCGTATACGAATAAAACAGACTCAATTGTGGTGCTAAAAGTAAGTTGCTGATCGCAATCGAATTTATTGATTTTGCTTGCAATCAGATCCTCAATCATGGTTGTTCACCTGATGCGGTTATTGGGATTGCAAAACGACAAGTCGACTGGAAAGATAAGCAAATGGTACCGACTTAAAAGCTTTATAACTATATCGATTAAGATTTATTAATCGTTCGAAATATCGATTTACCGATGAAAATAAAACTGAATACAAAGACGAAACGCGTCCGAAAAAATCGTAAGGTTTTAGGTACAAGTATTGCTGAACTACCACCTCAAATTGAAGATAGAGTGGAATTCGGTCATTGGGAAATTGACACCGTAGAAGGAAAAAGTTTGACGATTACGTATTTTTAACGCTCGTTGAAGGTAAAACGAGAAACTATATGCCATCATAATTGACAATCTAGATCACGATTTAGTTGACTATTTAGTTGACTATTCTATTAGTAAATTACAACAATATTTTGGAGGAAATTTCCTCAAGGTATTCAAGACCATCACTTCTGACAATGGCAGTGAGTTTTCCAATCTATCGATGAGTTTAAAAGATGTCACGGATGTCTATTTTGCTCGCCCTTATGCCCATTATGAAAGAGGTTCCAACGAGCGACACAATGGTCTTTTAAGACGCTATATCCCTATAGGGAAAGCGATTTCCAATTATTCTACAGAAGTCATCCAACGTGTTTATCAGATGCTTAATAATTTACTGAGAAAGATTCTAGACTATCAACAAAAAGCAGTTCTTCTTGAATAAGAATTAGCCAAATTAGCTTAGGATTTCAAAAACAAGATCAAAGTTAAAAACAAATTTCTAAGAACGATGATAAAAGACCCCCATTCATAAATAGACTGGATTTTATCTAAGTGCCTAACTTAATATTGCGATTTAAAGATAATTTAGACTTTAAGGAAGCAAACAATCTGTTAGACTTAAAATTGATGGTAGATGAATACAAATATTGACACTACCAAAAGTTAGTTTAGGTAAAATTACTTAATAACCAATTTGTTATTAAGCGATATTCGATTAAATTATGGTTCGATTGATTGGGGAATTAGATAAAATCACTTTTTTAATCCAGCTGCATAGAAAGGGCCGTTTAGTGTTATTGTTGACAGAATTCGAGCCATTTCCAAAGGAGATTCTAAACTATCACCATCGAGCCATTGTTGAATAACACCTATATTGGCGGAAGCAATATAGGAAACTAAGTATTTTCCGGGTACAAGTGAATTCTCTTTTTTGAAAGTAGGGATATCATTACCCTCAAATAGTGTTTTCCACATTAAGTTTTTCAATTTAGTTTGAAAGGTCACATCTCCCCTTGGGCCTAGTAAAGCCCTCATAAGTTCTTTATTTTCATCTAGATATACAAATAAAGAGATAACGGGTGCAAACGTCTCTATATTAGGTGATTGGTTCATGTTTAAGCTTTCTAAAGCATCCGGCAAATTCTTTTTCATTATATATTTAATATCGTTTAAAATATCTTCCTGGCATTTACCCATTAAATCATTTTTGTCTTGAAAGTGTGCGTAAAAGGTACCCCTATTTATTCCTGCTTTGAATGCAATGTCCTTAATAGTGATTGCTTCGAAACCTTTTGCTTCAATTAGTTGTACTAGTGCGTTGCGTATAGATTCTTTTGTTCTTATTACTCGTAAATCTGTGTATGTTTCCTCCATGATTCTTTCCCTCCTTCAAGTTTTATCCAACAAAAGATTGTAAAGTGTTGCATAACCAACATAGCCAATGATATTGGTTCTTGTATTAACTTAAATTATTACTTATTATGAAAAGAAAGACTAGACAACATGTTGTTTATAATTGTACGGAAATAATGAGCGTAAGTAAATAACCACATATCAAATTTTGTACTTATTAAATTCACTTGGAATACTAAAATCGTTTATAAAAAGGAGTTTTGATATGTCCGTATTACAGGTTAAAGAGTTAACAAAGGATTATGGTCATAATCGAGGCGTATTTGATGTTTCATTCACTGTGAATAAAGGTGAAGTTTATGGATTTCTTGGACCTAATGGTGCAGGTAAAACAACTGCAATTCGTCATATCATGGGTTTTTCTAGACCTCAGAAGGGGCACACATTTGTGAATGGCCTAGACAGTTGGGAAAATGCTGCTGAAATTCAAATAAATCTTGGTTATTTACCAGGGGAAATTGCTCTACCAGAATCACTCACTGGCACACAATTTATAAAAATGATGGCGGATTTGCGTGGTATTAAGGACTTTACGCATACAGATTACTTGATTGAAAAATTTGAACTAGAACCATCGGGGAAACTAAAACGGATGTCTCTTGGAATGAAGCGTAAGCTTGCGATCGTTACCGCTTTTATGCATGATCCAGATGTACTTGTCTTGGATGAACCGACGAGTGGACTGGATCCAATTATGCAAAATGTGTTTATAGATTTTATTAAAGAAGAGAAGGAAAAAGGAAAAACAATTCTAATTTCCAGTCATATATTCAGTGAAATTGATGCTACATGTGACAAGATTTCGATAATAAAAGACGGACGATTAATATCATCATTTGTAGCAGATGATTTACGTTACAATGACCAAAAAACATTTGAAATCGAATTTTTAAGTAAGGAAGAATTTGAACGTTTTCATCAGGACATAAAAGTAAGGGAAGAATTGCATGTTCTCGACTCGAATCATTTGAAAAAACAGGCGAAAATTCAAGTGCAAGACAACGATATCAATCATTTTATTAACCTGATTGCTGAGTATGATTTAAAGTTCTTCTCTGAAATTAAATTTACATTGGAAGATTACTTTATGAAGTTTTACGATCGGAACATGGATACCGGGGAAGGTGCTAGTTAAGATGTCAACTATTGATATTAAAAACATGACGAAAGATTATGGGGATGGCAGAGGAATATTTGATGTAAACCTTTCGATTGAAGAGGGGGAAGTATTTGGCTTTGTAGGGACGAATGGGGCAGGTAAAACAACGGTTATCCGCCATATGATGGGATTTCTACAACCGCAAGACGGACACTGCCGGGTCAATGGATTAGACAGTTGGAAAAATTCTTCAGAAATAAAACGACATATTGGCTATATTCCCGGTGAGATTAACTTTCCAGATGCTAAAACTGGAACAGAATTCTTAAAATGGCAAGCTGAATTAATTGGATTAAAAGATATGTCCTTTGCAAATGAAATTATCGAAAAGCTACAACTTGATCCGACTGCAAACTTAAAACGGATGTCTAAAGGAATGAAACAAAAGACTGCTATTGTAGCGGCATTTATGGCTGATCCAGCTATTTTAATTTTTGATGAGCCGACAACAGGACTTGATCCGTTAATGAGAGTTGAATTTGTTGACTTAATAAACAAGGAAAAGAAAAAAGGCAAAACCATTTTTATGTCGAGTCATATGTTTGAAGAGGTTGAACATACTTGTGACAAGGTGGCGCTCATAAAAGAAGGGAAAATTATCGCGGTTAAACCAACACTTGAAGTGAAACACAATGAAGATAAGATATATAAAATTGAGTTTTCGACTTCACAAGAATATCATCGGTTTTTATCCGAATCCTTTATTTTCACAGAGAAAAAGGAAAATCAAAATCAAATCACTGTAAGGGTTAATGATCAAGATATCAATACATTCCTAAATGTATTAAAAGGATATCCGATTAAATCCATTACAGAAATCAAGTATACGCTTGAACAATATTTCAAAAATTTATATTAAGGGAGGATAATGCTCATGATCAATGCCACGATTTTCAAACAAACATTAAGAGCTAATTATAAGTTATGGCTCATATTTACAATAGTATTGAGTGCTTTAAATGCAGCTTTGATTGCGGTGTTTGAACCTTCTACACTTACAAATGTAGCTGATATGGTCAAAGATACACCGTTGGCTGCTCTATTAGGCGACACAAGCTTTTTAGGGATGCTCGCCCAAACCTTTTATTCGATTCACGGCGTTATACTACCTTTGATATTTATTATAATGACTGCAAATAGTTTAGTTGCTTCCCAAGTAGATAAAGGATCGATGGCCTATTTGTTATCGACGCCAATTAAGAGAACAACAGTGGTACAAACACAAGCATTGTACTTAATTACATCGATTATAACAATGTTTTTAATCATAACTCTTGCTGGAATGCTTGCAATACAGGTTTCTCAAGGAGATCTTGGCACTTATTTAGCAGATTACATAGCGCTTAATGTAGGATTATTTCTTCTAATGTTTGCAACAAGTAGCATTTCATTTATGTTTTCTTGTATATTTAATTTATCGAAACATTCGTTGGCATTAGGTGCGGGTATCCCAGTTGCTTTCTTCTTATTTCATTTGATGGCCCAAGTAAGTGGGAGTTTAGAAGGGTTCCGATATCTATCGATGAATACACTATTTGATACAGCCGCTATTTTAAAAGGAGAAAGCTATTGGATGCAATTTACGATACTTGGGATTGTTGGAATTGTTATCTATATCATTGGTGTGCGTTTCTTTGAGAGGAAAGATCTGCCCCTTTAATAAATAACAAGTACAAAGAACCGAGGTAACAATCTGTAATCAGTGTTAAGTATCCAAGGAGGGCTGAACATGCCTTTAATCGAGCACAGAGAATTCATATTAGCTCCTATAGAAGTTTGTTTTGATCTTGCACGGGATGTTGATATTCACACCCAAACTTCCGCACATACGGAAGAAAAAGTTGTTGGTGGGGTTTTAACAGGTTTGATGGAAGCGGGGGATACGGTTACTTGGGAAGCCGTCCATTTAGGTGTAAAGCAAAAGTTAACTGCGAAAGTAACTGTGATGAATCGACCCTATCGATTTGAAGATATTATGCTAAAAGGGGCATTTCATTCATTTAAGCATATCCATGAGTTTATTAAACTGGAGAATGGAACTATTATGATCGATTACTTTCAGTACAAATCGCCGTTTGGTTTACTTGGTGTAGTTGCGGATAAGTTATTTCTAGAAAAGTATATGAGGAATTTTATCGTAAATCGTGCTAAGGCATTAAAACAAATTGCTGAAAGTGATTTATAATGGACGTTAGCAATCAAGGGTAAAAAATCAAAGCCGTTCAAAAATAAGTAATAAACAAAATCGCTCCTTGCCGTCTAATGTCGGAAGGAGCGATTTTCATAAAGGGGACCCTATGTTACCGTTTGGGTTTGTCCATTGCAATTGCCTTGGTTGGTTATCGGTGATGGGTCACAAAGTAAATGGGAACAGGTTATTGGTTTGCTGTCATTTAAATTGTTGGTCCCACTTTATGCCTTGGATAGGAGTCTCACCTTTCCAAGGGTTTAGAAGTATTTTGCATCATCGAAGTCTAATATGATTGAATAGTTTTTGGCATTGATGAGGTTTGATAGTTTGTGTGCATCTTTCTCAGCTTGTAGCGACTTGACCCTATAGTCTTCCGGTTCAAATAAGGCGACACGATAGACGATTGTGCTTTCGGAGTAACCGTACTGGATCTCTTCTTTTTGAGCCATGGAGAGTTCTTTATAAAATTGAGCTTTTGCACGTAATTGGGTGGCAAGTTCAATTGCTTCGACAATCGCTAGTTGGTCAACTTGGAATTCGATTTCATTATCAATATTGGCTCTATACATAAGTCGGTCGAGTACGCGGCTGTCCAAACGTACTTCGTCCAATTCGGTTTCTACGATTTGGAGAGTACGAAGACCTTTTACAGGGGAGTTCCCTTTTTCTACGGTTGTAAAGGCGACGCGTCTCATTTCATCTTCTAATTCATGAATACGTTTCTTTAGGATGCTTTTTAGCTTCACTGCTTCTACGAGTGTGATTTTTGTCATCGATTAATCCCCCTGTTATTGGTTAATCTTCGTCTAGTACAATTGAGCTTTGTCCCTCATGCACTACATATGAACGGACATCTCCGCCACTCATACTTGTGAACATATTACCGCATGCCGTAGTCAATTCAAGTGACTTCTTAACGTCAAATGAAGGTGGAATGTAGAATACGTGTAGTGCATCTGTTGTGCTAGAAGTTACAGATGTCCGAGTAGAGTCTACAAAAGGACTCCCGAATGAGCTTATATCATCTGAGAGATGTACAATGTTCTTCATGGAATTAAATCGACCATTGAGTCCAGCGTACCCATCATTTTCAGTACCTAATGAGGCAACCACATCTCCAGTAATCAGTTCTAAATCATAAATTCCTATAGGGATTTTATGTTGCAATGAAAAGAAGTTGTTTAAGTCCACCGCAGTATGATATGAATCGATATAGCTTTGTTTTTTTATTCGGCGTAGAAGTGCCTCGGCAGATGGTCTATACCTGTTTGGATCTGCTCCAAGTTGTTTCCACAGCTTTCTCCACTCTTTTATTTCGGGATAGTCCGTTACTAATTTATCGTCTAAGTCAAAAAACAGTTGTTCTTGAAACAATCTTAATCTGCCTTGTAGCATTTGAGGAGATTCTGATACGGTAATTCTGGTATAATGATTAATGCCTAATTTAATTGTTGGTACGATATTTAATAGTGTTGAGTTTAGTTCAAATTTCAATGCTATCACCCTTTTTTTATAATATTCATTAATTTTAACATATAGGAGGTGGATTCGTGTGAATGTAGTCGAATTGCAACAACAAGTTCGAGAATATGCGTTATCAATTGGAATTGATAAGATTGGTTTCACGACATCCGCTCCGTTTCGTGAATTAAAAAATCGATTAAAACGTCAACAAGAATTTGGTTATCAATCGGGATTTGAGGAAAAGGATTTAGATAAACGTACAGAACCCATCCTCCTTCTTGACGAAGCCGAGAGTATTATTTCGATTGCAATTGCTTATCCTTCTCGGATGAAAGATTCACCAAAAGGGAAAAGAGGCGAACGCAGAGGAATCTTTTGCCGGGCTTCTTGGGGAATGGATTACCATACCGTTCTTCGTGAGAAACTGAGCATCCTTGAGGAATACATACAGGAGCTCGTCCCCAATGCAAAAATGAAATCTATGGTAGATACAGGCGAGCTATCTGACCGAGCTGTTGCAGAACGTGCGGGTATTGGTTGGTCTGCGAAAAACTGTTCAATTATTACTCCGGAATTTGGTTCATATGTCTACTTAGGTGAAATGATCACAAATATTCCTTTCGCACCGGATAAGCCAATGGAAGACGAGTGCGGCGACTGTACATTATGTCTGGATGCATGTCCAACGGGGGCACTTATTGTTGGCGGTCAACTCGATGCACAAAGATGTATTGCATTTTTAACTCAGACAAAAACAGCAATACCCGAAGAATTTCGTACTAAAATTGGGAATCGAGTGTACGGCTGCGACACATGTCAGACGGTGTGTCCGAAGAATAAAGGAATACAAAATCTACATCAAAACGTATTCCATCCTGAACCAGAGTTAGCTAAACCCCTTTTACAGCCAATATTAAGTCTTTCGAATCGACAATTTAAAGAGAAGTTCGGTCATATTTCTGGATCTTGGCGTGGTAAAAACCCGATACAACGGAATGCGATTATCGCTCTTGCTCATTTTAAAGAAGAATCCGCAGTACCTGAATTGATTGAAATGTTGAAGATGGATCCAAGACCGGTCATGCGCGGAACGATTGCGTGGGCACTTGGTGAAATAGGTTTGGATATTGGTATTGAAGCGATAGAAGAAGCACTTCATACAGAATTAGATCCTGAAGTACGCATGGAGTTAGAAAAAGTAGTAGAATCTAAAATAGAAATCATTTAATAAGGGGAAGTGTTTGAAGTGGCAATACATGTAGCATTATTTGAACCACAAATACCTGCGAATACGGGTAATATTGCAAGAACATGTGCAGGAACTGGAGTAAAACTTCATCTAATTAGGCCATTGGGTTTTTCAACGGATGATAAAATGTTGAAAAGGGCTGGACTTGATTACTGGAAGCATGTAGACATCTCATATTACGATGGAATTGAGGAACTTTTCCAAGCGTTTCCCGAAGGGCGTTTCTATTTTTTGACAAAGCACGGGGAACAACCGCATTCAGCTTTTGATTATTCAAATGGTAATGAGGATATATTTTTTGTGTTTGGAAAAGAAACCACTGGACTTCCGGAGAAGGTTCTTTTGGAAAATAAAGACAGATGTTTGCGAATTCCTATGAACGATAATATACGCGCTTTAAATTTATCAAATACAGCAGCAATCTTAATTTACGAAGCACTGCGTCAGCAATCTTTTCCAAATTTAAATTAAAAAATGGGACTGCCATTAGGCAAGTCCCATTTCTTTATGTTGGCTGATGACCGCGTTTTTTCTGCTTACCAGGTTTGTCTTCGTACCCTCCAGCAAAAATTGCAACTAAAAATGCTACGCACACGCCCATTATTAGAATCAAATTCATAGAAGTAACCTCCTGTTTAATAAAAATAGTAACTATTATAAGTATACCCTATCTTTAATCATAATGAAACGGTCAGCTAATAATCTAGAGCGATTCATGTCTTTAATGTGCCAAAAATAGTATTTGGTAAGTAAACAATGCAGCAAACACATATAGAAGAATTGGAACTTGTTTCCCTTTTCCTTTTACTACTTTCAAAATAGGGTACGTAATGAATCCAAGTGCGATTCCCGTCGCGATGCTTGAAGTAAGTGGCATTGTTAAAATAATTAAAAAAGCAGGGAAAGCTTCATCAAATGAATCCCATTCAATATTTTTTACCACACCTATCATTAAGCTGCCAACAATAATTAAAGCTGGAGCAGTTATAGCTGAAACGCCCGATAAAGTACTGACAAGCGGTCCGAAAAAAGCTGCGACTATAAATAGTATAGCTACTGTTAATGTTGTTAGTCCTGTTCTACCCCCGACAGCAACACCTGAAGAAGATTCAATATAAGCGGAAGTTGGGCTCGTTCCAAACATTGAACCAACTGTCGTAGCTACTGAGTCAGCTAGAAGGGCTTGTCGAGCTCGTGGCAGTGTATTGCCCTTCATTAGTCCTGCTTGTTTTGCGACGCCAATCATAGTCCCTGTCGTGTCAAACAAGGTAACGATTAAAAAGGCTAAAACAACTCCGTAGAGGCCATGGGAAACAACATCTCCAAATGCTTGAAGCGGATTCCAAACAAGTATACCTTCGGGTAAAGATGGGATTTGTGTTAGGCTCCCTTTAAATTCAAGTTGGCCTGTAAATACTGCAAGAATTCCTGTTAAAATCATCCCTATAAAAATGGAACCATATATATTTAAAGTCATTAAGATTACTGTAACGAGTAGTCCGAATAGTGCTAGTAAAACAGGTGGAGACGTTAGTTCGCCAAGTTGAACGAGATTCGTTTCATGATGGACGACAATTCCTGAAAGACGTAATCCAATAAATGCGATAAACAAACCAATCCCCGCTGTAATTCCATTTTTCAAGTTCTCTGGGATGGATTGAATGAGCTTTTCTCTAAAAGGTGTTAAGGACAAAATTACGAATAATAGACCGGCAATAAAGACAGCAGAAAAAGCCGTCAGATAATCAAGTTGTCCATTGGAAGCCAGAACGACTGATGTAAAGTATGCATTTAATCCCATACCTGGTGCAATTGCAATGGGATAATTTGCGAATAAGGCCATCCAAAGTGTACCGATGACTGCGGAAATAATTGTGGCAAGAAATACCTGGTCAAAAGGAACGCCTGCATCGGCAAGAATAATAGGATTGACGATTACGATATACGCCATCGTTAAAAATGTTGTCATTCCAGCTAAAACTTCAGTTTTGACCGTAGTATTATGTTCTTTTAAATGAAACATGTAATTCTCCTTTCAAAATACGAACGATATTAAGTACGTTACCAATAATATTCGTTTTTGATGGGAACTGCAACAATAAATAAGAAATGGCATGAAGAATATTATCTTCATGCCATTTCTTATTTTGTTTCCATTTCAATTGTAATTGCTTCACCGGTGAAGGGATGTGTGAAGGCTACTGAAGTTGCAGTCAAGCGGTAATGACCATCCTCAGTTTCACTACCGTCATAAAGTGTGTCACCTTTTACGGGATGACCAAGATGAGCCAAGTGCACTCGGATTTGATGTGTACGACCTGTTTCAAGTTCAGCTTCTACAAACGAGGAATCAGCAGTTCGGTCAATTACTTTAAAATGAGTAATAGCGGATTGTCCAGATAAAGAAACAAGACGTTTTGAAGGATCATGTCGATCTTTACCGATGGAAAATCGGATTGTCCCTCTTGGTCTTTTAAGCAATCCGTCCGTTTCTGCTAGATACTTTCTTGAAATTTCATTTTTTTCAAGCATACGATCAAAAAGTCCCTTTGCAATAGGATGCTTGGCAATTAATACAACACCCGACGTTCCTTTATCAAGACGGTGGATATGCTCGGCATATTGGCCGCCATTACTCTCAATGTACGCCATAACTTGATTCATGAAAGTGCCTGTTTGTCCTGGACGATCTGGATGCATCGAAATGCCAGCTGCTTTGACGGCTGCTACGATATGCTCGTCTTCAAAAACAACATTTAAAGTCCCGCGTTCTTCGGGTACATAAGTGGATTGTGCTTCCGGAAAAGAAAAAGTTAAATTCGTGCCAACAAATAGCGGCAATTTCCAATCGATGGGTTCGCCATTTTCGTCTGTAACACTTTTAGCCATTCTCATTAAGTGAACCGTCTTTTTACCGGCTTGCCATTGTTCTCTAAGAAGATGTTCAATCGTTTGACGATCTTCAGTTATTGTATAGTGAAATACTGTCATTTACATTCATCCTTCCGAAATTCCATTTGCTTAATACTTTTCGAAGAAATCACGGATATACGATTCTGGATCCATACCTTCGGGTGCTCCGCCGTACAAGCGGTCCACTTCTTTACCATCTTTATAATGGACGATTGTTGGCGTACCTTCAATTCCATAAGGGCCAGCATCCGCGTGGAATTCAAGCAAGTTAAACTGATTTATTTCTATACCTAAGTCTTTTGCAATGGGCATTAAAACAGGAGTTGTAGCGATACAGTGTGGACATTCAGGACTGAAAAAATAAGCTGTCACGTCTTCACCAGATTTAATTTTCTTTTCTAAGTCTTTAGGTAAAATAATGCTGTTGTAATTTTCATTGCCTATTAAATTAATTGTCGACGTTTCAAGTTTGTCTGTTCCATAAGGATTGTCCTTCAACTTCGTTTCATTAGACTTGTTTGATAAGACAACGATTAGTACAAACACAATAACGATGACGCCACCAATTGCTAATAATTTTTTCATTTTACTTCGTCTCCTTTTGCCATTTAATCATAAATAAACTTGTAATTAAAATAATCGTAAATGCTACAAGTGCCAGAAATGGAATCGTGATAAAACCGAAAATATTAATATACATTCCCGTACAAGGCACATTTCCACAAGCAGGTACACTATCACTTAGGAATGAAAGCTTTTGTAATCCATAATGATACAACGAAATGCCTCCACCGACTATTGAAAAGACGGCCAAAGTTAATGCGATTCGTGCATTTTTCTGGAAAAGAGCTACTCCGGAAATGAGTATAATTGGATACATTAGAATTCGCTGATACCAACAAAGTGTACAAGGCTCATATCCACGTATTTCTGAAAAATAAAGCGACCCAAGTGTAGCGAGAAGGGAAATTGTCCATATTAAAATCAAACTATTTTCCAACCGTTTATTCATAGTAACCCCTCCCACTTAAAAAGTTTACATCTTTGATTATAGGGGCAGTTTTAAAACAAGTAAAATATTCAACACTGAACGTGGAGTACGATATAATGAATCTATAGTTTGAAAGAGGTGTTTTATATGGGAGAAGGATTTGACTTATCGTCGTTTGAAAAGAGCATGGTTATTCGTCAGATGGAACATGAAGATATTAGTAAAGTTTTAGGTATGCAAGAGCTGAGTTTTCCAGGAATGGAGCCTTGGGAAAAAGAGCATTTAATTAGCCATTTAACGGTCTTTCCAGAAGGACAACTTGTTGCGGAGCTAGACGGAGAAGTGATCGGTTCATGTTCAAGTTTGATCATTAACTTCGATGAATACGACGATCGCCATACATGGGACGATGTCACTGATGAAGGCTATATTACGAATCATAATCCAGATGGATATAATATGTACGGTATTGAAGTAATGGTACATCCGGGGTATCGTCGAATGAAGGTCGGACAGCGGTTATATGAAGCGAGGAAAGAACTTGCAAGAGAACTGAATTTGAAATCCATCATTCTTGGCGGACGAATTCCGAATTATTATAAGTATTCAGAAGAAATGTCTTCTCGTGAATATGTCGATTCGGTGTCCAGACATAAAATATACGATCCGGTTCTAACTTTCCAGCTGATGAATGATTTTACACTTATGAGGGTTAATCCAAATTATTTACCGGATGACAAAGCCTCTAAAAAATATGCAACACTTATGGAATGGAATAATGTTGATTATAAACCTGCCACAAAGCGCCATTATAAAACAAGCTATCCTGTTCGGATTTGTGTAGTCCAATACTTAATGCGTAAAATATCATCGTTTGAAGAAATGGCACACCAATGTGAGTATTTTGTCGACGTAGCATCGGATGCGAGTTCCGATTTTGTCGTATTTCCTGAAATATTTACGACTCAACTAATGTCATTTATGGATGAAGTTGCACCGAGCCAAGCCATCCGTAAAATGACAGAGTACACTCCGCAATATATCGAAATGTTTACAGATTTAGCTGTCCGTTATAACGTAAATATTATTGGCGGATCTCATTTTGTTGAAGAAAGTGATGAAATTTACAATATCTCTTATTTATTCAGGCGAGACGGTTCAATCGAAAAACAATATAAAATTCACATTACACCGAACGAAAGAAAGTGGTGGGGAATAAGTGCTGGGGATGCGGTCCGTGTGTTTGATACGGACTGTGGAAAAATCGCGATTCAAATATGTTATGATATTGAATTCCCAGAACTCGGTCGAATTGCGACGGATATGGGTGCCAATATTATTTTCACACCTTTTTGTACTGAAGATCGACAAGGTTATTTAAGAGTTCGTTATTGTGCACAAGCACGTGCAATTGAAAACCAAATTTACACGGTCATTTCAGGAACGGTAGGAAACTTACCACAAACGGAAAATATGGACATTCAATACGCACAGTCTGCTATTTTCGCTCCATCTGATTTTGAGTTTGCACGGGATGGAATCGTAGGAGAAACAAACGCCAACTTGGAAATGGTTTTAATTGGTGATGTAGATTTGGAAATTTTACGAAGACAACGTCAAGACGGTACGGTGAAGCAGCTAAAAGACCGAAGGCACGATGTTTATCATATCGAATATAAAAAAGATTAAAAAAGAGCTTCCACGATTATCGGGAATACCGGTGCATGTGGGTGCCTTAAGTGTCTAGGGAAGGGTTTGGGAATTCCTCTTTAGGGGTTGAATTCCAACAAACTCGTTGCTTACCTTAAAAATGGATTTTAGGAAATAAGCATTAATTCCATCAGAAATAACGAAAAAACATCCATAGGTATACCTTCTGGATGCTTTTTGCGTTATTATAAGATTAGTTTAACAACAGGGGTGATTGAGATGGCGGAAACGGAAAAAATTACGATTAATATGAACGTTGTTGATTTAGGGAAAATTGATCTACTTGTAGATCAAGGCTATTATTCAAATCGAACCGATTTTATTCGATCCTCGATTCGTAAACATTTAATAACTCATGCAACGGATGTTGAAGATTTAGTTGTAAGAAAATCGTTCACTGTTGGCGTTACCCGCTATAGAAGAAGAGATTTTGAACTACTTTTTACTTCTAATGAAAAAGTAGATATTAACGTAGTTGGAATGCTGATTTTGGATGAAGATATTGATACGGAGCTTGCCATTAACACAATTGAATCTCTTCAAGTTAAAGGTGTGCTTAAAGCAAATGCAGAAGTTAAAAAAGTACTAACGATCATGTATCTGCAATAGCAGCACTAGCACAAATTCAATTAGTAAAAGAGCCGTCACAGAAACCAGAAGCATGGTTTACGTGACAGCTCTTTCTTTTACTTTTTCTTCGAAGGATGCATTCGCATAGTTTTGGTAATCTTTTTCCACTTGTTCCGCTCTGCGGTGTGCGCAGCCTGGTCGATTTTTCGCTCGAGAAACGCCAACTCTTTTTGTAGTTTTAAATAACTGGAATAACGATCCGTATGTAAAGTACCTGTAGCAAGCGCTTCCTGAACAGCACACCCTGGTTCATTCCCATGCTGACAATCATTGAACTTGCACGCATTTGCAAAGGTTTCTACATCTTTAAATCCCGACTCGAGGCTATCACTGTTGTCCCAAAGTTGAAACTCTCTCATTCCGGGTGTGTCAATAAGTACACCACCAGATGGAATTTTAATAAGTTCCCGGTGTGTCGTCGTATGTCTTCCTTTGTCGTCGTCCCTCCGAATGTCCTGTACAGCCATCGTTTCATTGCCACAAATGGCATTCGCAAGTGACGATTTCCCAACACCTGAAGAACCTAAAAGTGCTGCTGTTTTTCCGTCTTTTAACAAATCAATCAGTTCTTCGATTCCTTCGCCAGTCACATTGCTAACTGCGAAAATATCGGCACCTAATGCAATATTCTGCGCTTCTTCAATGTAGTGGGATGGGTTATCACATACATCTTTTTTCGTCAAAACGATAACGGGATTCGCACCTGAATCATAAGCTGCAACGAGATATCGCTCAAGTCTTCTGGCGCTAAAATCCTGATTCATCGACATGACAAGAAAGACAATATCAATGTTCGTAGCGATAATTTGTTCGACGATTGCGAGTCCAGCTACTTTCCGTGAAAAGAGGGATGTTCTTGGTAAAATCGCGTGGACAATCCCTCGTTCTTCGCCTGGCATCTTTTCCACTGCGATCCAATCGCCGACTGCCGGGAAATCCCGTCGTTCGTCGGCTTCATATTCTAACGCGCCGGAACAGACAGATAGCCATTCGCCTTCCTCTGTCACAACCCGATACATCCGTTTATGTTCAAGCGTGACACGCCCGGGCACGCATTTCTTCATTTTAAATCCATCGTTTATTTTTTCCCAATTGGCTTCGTGGATTTGATTCCAACCGTACGCATTTAGTTTTATCAATTTGTTTTCCTCCTGTTATGTGCATATAAAAAAGCCGTGGCTCCTGATCGGACTCCACGACTTCACACGGATAACAGAAAAAATATGCCTTTTATCGTGGCACTGTAAGTGAAGGTATGGGTCCAATCAAAGTAACAATAGGCATATTGAAAGTAGTCATAATACTTCACCTGCTTTCTGTAAGATGTTTTAAGGATAGCAAAACAAAAGGAGTTTGTCAATTATGATTTTTCTGGCGAATCAAGCTTCTCCAATCCCACAGGTTCAATATGAACAAGAATAACTGAATGTGGTTGACGGGCGGCTATTTTCCTTTCAATTTCTTCAGTAATACGATGACTATCGATGACATTTAACATAGGGTTTACTGTAACGGTTAAGTCCACGAACATCATGTTGCCATGCGTTCGGCCTTTGAATTCTTTTAATTCAATTACACCATCCACACCGGAGGCCAGGGAAGAAAGAGCTTTGACTTCCTCTTCATCAAACCCATCGGTAAGCGTATGAACACTTGGATAAAAGATTTTCCATGCAGTATAAATAACTAAAACTCCTATAAGAAATGCGGTTATTCCATCAATAATTGGAAAGCCAATCACAGCCCCGCCAATACCTATAGCAGTTCCAACGCTAACTAGTGCATCCGAACGGTTATCATAGGCGGCGGCACGTACGGCTTCGCTACCAATACGTTTTGAAAGATTTAAATTGTACCGATAGACAAAATACATAACGAGGGCACTTAGAACCGCTACTACTGCTGTGAGTAGTGAAGGTGTAATCTTTTCAGGTGAAAGTAGAGATTTCGTTGCATTAATTAAAATTTGTAACCCGACGAAACCCATAATAAATGCCGCAATGAGGGATGCAACTGTTTCTGCACGCATATGTCCATAATGATGATCTCCATCAGGTGGTTTTTGAGAAATTTTAAGTCCAACCAAAATGGCGATGGAAGCAATAATATCAGTTGTGTTGTTTAAACCGTCTGCTTTCAGTGCCTCAGAAGTACCGATAAACCCTACAACGAGTTTCACTATGCTTAGGAATAAATATGTCCATATGCTGAGCCAGGCACCTTTTTCGCCTTCTTTCAAATTTGAATAAAGATCCATCGCTACACCCACTTTCCGAATAAAAAAGAGACCTCCAAAAGGAAGTCGCTTTTTACCTAGATTCGACCGGTTCTTTATTTAAACCAGTTTCTTCCTCTTCATGTTTAATAACTTCTAAATACAGTATGTGATGACCTTCCATGTCTTTAATCATAAATTCGTAACCTTGTTCAATAATCTTTTCACCTTGAATGGCTTCAAATCGCTGAGTCATGAACCAGCCACCAATGGTATCTATGTCTTCTTCATCGATTCCAATTCCTAGAACATCGTTAACATTTTCGATTAATATTTTAGCGTCGAAAATATAGTGATTTTCTCCGACATTCTGAACTTCGGGGATTTCATCCATATCGAATTCGTCTTGAATGTCGCCAACAATCTCCTCCAAAATATCTTCAATTGTTACAAGACCAGCAGTACCACCATACTCATCCATAAGAACAGCCATATGAATCCGCTCACGTTGAATTTTGAGGAGTAAATCTCCGATTGGAATTGTTTCGATGACACGGATAATAGGTTGCATATAATCAACAACGGGTTTATTTCCTGTTGTTGGATCTTTAATATAAGCGGTTAATAAATGCTTCATATTTACAAGTCCGAGGATATGATCTTTGTCACCATCTGTGACAGGATATCTTGTATATTGTTCAACGTCTGACAGATTAAAAACATCTCGAAGTGTCAAATCTTTTTCAATAGTGACCATTTCAGTTCTTGGGGCCATAATTTCTTTCGCTATTCGGTCATCAAATTCAAATATTTTATTAACATATTTGTATTCTGCCTGATTGATTTCCCCACTTTTTAAACTATCTGCCAAAATTAAGCGAAGTTCTTCTTCGGTGTGGGCAACTTCTGATTCGGAAATACTTTTGAATCCGAGTAATCCAATAAAAAAGCGTGCAGAGCCATTCATACCTTTAATGATTGGGTACATAAGCTTGTAAAATAATATTAGTGGCTTTGAAAAAAGGAGTATAATTTCTTCTGCTTTTTGGATAGCAATCGTTTTAGGAGCTAACTCTCCAATTACAACATGAAGAAATGTAACTACAGAAAATGCGATTATGAAAGAAAGAATACTTGTTGTACTTGGTGTGAATTCATAAAAAGTGAAAAGTGGATTTAGAATCAGTTTGACGGTCGGTTCACCGAGCATACCAAGTCCTAATGCGGTAATTGTAATGCCAATCTGACAAGCGGATAGATATTCATCCAAGTTGCTTAGGACTCTTTTTGCGGATAAAGCCTGTCGATTACCTTCTGAAACAAGCTGATTAATCCTTGAAGTTCTTACTTTTACAATTGCAAATTCACTCGCAACAAAAAATGCGGTGAGGGCGATCAAGACAGCAAAGGCTGTCAATCGTATGGGGATTTCCAAATAATTACTTTGTTCTAAACCCAGATGTGGGGGAGAACAAAGTGTACACCTCCTGTAATAGTTAAATAGCTAGTTACTATCCATGATAAATTATTTACAATAAAAAAACAATTGGTTTCACCTATTTTGTAGTATAATTATTAAAATGATGAGATTGTGGGACATATCAGGAAAATAAAAGCATACATAGAAATTCTAAAAGATCAATTAAATTAAGCTTAACATCATTTGGTTGCCCAGCTGTACATATAAGGTATTTTAGGGAAGAAAACGTCGCAAAACGATAATTGCTTGGCGATAAAATATATGTGGATTTTGTGGTGTTATGTCAATTCTTTTCTGGTCCTGCAAGTACACAAATTGGAAAAGCGGCAGATGGAGCAATTGTCTGTTTTATATTTTAACAATAAAGAAAAAGCTATCTACATCCCTATTCATAGGATGTAGATAGCTTTTTCTATAGTAATTAAAACATCGGAAATACATATTTGATTAAGAACCACAAAAAGCCGAAAAAGATAATGATATATGCAGCGTATTTAATGAATGTTGCACCGACAAAACTATTATTCGTTTTTTCTTCGCGTTTAATTTCAATATTTTTATGTTCTTCCATTTGATTTCCAACTCCCTTTGTAAAGTTAGGCTTAACTTTGTTATACCCGGTGAATGAATATGTAAACTATTAACTCGATTAATTAGAAAAGTATTGACATTCTGAAAACGAAAATGGTAATCTATTAATAGTTAGATACTCGAAATAAAAGGGAGGTACGGAAAATGAAAAAGGTTATTATTGTTCAAACCAATCAAATAGTGATTCCGTGCCAAAACCATGCCTAATTCTCAATTCGAATTGTAAAGTTGGAATGGCAAGAATTGTCGTTCCTTATTAATGAGCCAACGCTTATGTTAAGAGCGTTGGCTTTTTTTGTTTTTTGTAATAAGAATTGTGCCTTTACGCTTGTCGTGTCAAATAAAAATGCATGAAAAGGAGTGCTGATTATGCTTTTCATTAAACAGCAAAAAAGCTTTGTCAAAGGAATCTCTTGAAAGCGGTTAGTTATAAAGTTTAAGGAAGAAAGTAGGTTTGTTTATGTTTTCAGTTTTATTCAAATTAAAATGGTTTTTCAAAGAAAATCGTAAAAGGTATACGATTGCGCTAATCCTCCTAATGATGACAAACGTTCTTGTAATTATTCCCCCGTGGCTGATTGGTCAAGCGATAGATTCAATTTATACTCAAACACTAACAGGGAAACTGTTGGCGATGTTCCTTGGGGGAATGCTTATTATTATGATTTTTAACTATGCGAGCAACTTCGTTTGGCAATATCAACTTTTTGGCGGAGCGTATGTCATTGAACGGCAATTGCGCGGAAGGCTAATGCGTCACTTTTTAAAGATGACTCCGACTTTTTATGAGAAAAATAAAACAGGCGATTTAATGGCTAGGTCGACGAATGATTTACGAGCTATTTCGGAAACGGCAGGGTTCGGCATTATGACTCTTGTCGATTCGACGCTTTACTTGCTAACGCTTGTACTTACGATGGGTTTTCTCGTTTCCTGGAATCTAACACTTGCGGCAATTTTACCGCTTCCGATTCTGGCATTTATTATGCAAGTTTTGGGCAAAAAAATTCATGAGAGATATATGACTGCACAAGCTGCCTTTGGTGACTTAAATGATAATGTACTTGAAGCGGTGGCAGGGGTTCGTGTGGTTCGGGCATATGTTCAAGAGCGAGCCACTGAAAAAGTGTTTGCTGAGATGACGGAAGAGGTTTATCAAAAAAACATGCACGTCGAGAAGATTGATGCTTTGTTTATGCCGATTTCAAAAGTGCTCACAGGTTTAACCTATATGATTGGACTTGGTTATGGGGCTTATCTTGTATCTGAGGGCGTCATGACGCTTGGGAATCTTGTGACGTTTAATGTATATCTAGGAATGATTGTGTGGCCAATGTTTGCGATTGGTGAGCTAATCAACGTTCTTCAACGTGGAAACGCTTCTCTCGATAGAGTGATGGAAACACTTGATTACGAAGAAGATGTGAAGGATCCGGAAGACACAACTATGGTCGATCAACTTAAAGATGTAGGTTTTCATGATGTCGTATTTACGTATCCCACATCGCATTCCGTTAACTTGGATCACATCAAACTCGATTTGAAACGGGGAAACACGCTTGGAATTGTTGGGAAAACGGGCAGTGGTAAGACTACATTTGTTAAACAATTGTTACGTGAATATCCTTTAGGTGAAGGGGCAATTACATTTTCCGGTGTTCCCATTCAGTCGTTGAGGAAAGACCAAGTAAGGGATTGGATAGGGTACGTTCCTCAGGATCATGTATTGTTTTCACGGACAGTTAGGGAAAACATTCGATTTGGACGACCTGATGCTACTGAATCAGAAATTGCTGAAAGTATTCGTCTGGCCTATTTTGAGAAAGATCTTGAAATGCTTCCAGCAGGACTGGACACTTTAGTTGGAGAAAAAGGAGTCGCACTGTCTGGTGGACAAAAGCAACGTATTTCAATTGCACGGGCACTGATTAAAAATCCGGAAATTCTCATTTTGGACGACTCTCTATCTGCAGTAGATGCAAAAACAGAATCGAAAATCATCGAGAACATTCAAGCGGAACGATCTGATAAAACTACGATTATTACAACACATCGTTTGTCTGCAATTGAACATGCGGATTGGATCCTTGTTTTAGACGATGGACGTATGATTGAAGAAGGAACACACGAAGACTTGCTCGCATTGAATGGTTGGTACAAAGAGCAATTCGACCGCCAGCAGATTGGGGAGGTTGAATAAAATGGGTACGGGTAAACGATTGGTTCATTATGCTTTAGATTATAAAAAGCTACTACTTACAGGATTATTTTTACTAGCAATTGCGGTCGCAGCGGACTTAATGGGGCCTTTGATTGCCAAAGAAATCATTGATGAGCATATTGCGGGGGCTTCGGGTGGCAGTATTGAATTCGTGCCGATTGCTAAGTTACTGGCAATCTTTTTCGGACTTGCTGTAGTCACCGCAATCTTTAGATATTTTCAGTATTTACTGTTGCAAAAAGCAGCAAATCGCATTGTCCAGAAAATGAGAAACGATTTGTACGAACATATTCAAACATTACCGATTCGATATTTCGACAACTTGCCTGCTGGGAAAGTTGTTGCGCGAATTACGAACGATACAGAAGCCATACGTAATTTGTATGTTACCGTTGTATCGCAATTTGCGATAAGTGGAATGTACATTATGGGGATATTTATTGCTCTATTTTATTTAGATCCTAAAATGGGGGCAATCACATTATTCGTCTTGCCAATTTTATATATTTGGATGAAGACATATCGAAAGTTTGCTTCGAAAGTAAACCATATCATTCGCGGAAAAGTGAGTGATATGAACGCTAGAATAAATGAATCGATTAACGGAATGACGATTATTCAAGCATTTAGCCGCGAGAAACAGATGGAAGATGAATTCGGTGAAATCAACGATGAACATTTCAAATATCAAAACAAATTGTTGAAAGTAGAGGCGGCGACGTCCCATAATCTTGTTGATATTATTAGATCATTGACGTTTGTTTTCTTCATCTGGTATTTCGGGGGGGCGTCACTCACTACGGAAAGCGTTATTTCAGTTGGTATGCTTTATGCTTTCGTTGATTATATTACTCGATTGTTCAACCCGATTACAGGTGTTGTCAATCAGTTTGCACGGCTTGAACATTCACTTGTAGCGGCTGAACGGGTTTTCAAATTATTGGACCGAGTCGGTGAGCCGGTAAGTGATGAGAAAACAGTGCGATACGCCGGAAACGTCCGTTTTGAAAACGTTTGGTTTGCTTATATTGAAGAGGAATATGTGTTGAAAAATCTCAACTTTGAAGCGAAGCAAGGGGAGACAGTTGCTCTTGTCGGGCATACGGGATCAGGGAAGAGTTCGATAATGAATTTATTGTTCCGCTTCTACGATTCATCGAAAGGGAAAATCACAATCGATGGTATGGACATTGGCAAAATGTCTCGTCAAACGGTTCGTGAGCATATGGGTATTGTTTTGCAAGATCCGTATTTATTTAGCGGAACGATTGAATCCAACGTTAGTTTGGGAGATCCACGCATTACCCGAGAAAAAGTGCAGCACTCGCTTGATGCGGTTGGCGGGGAACGTGTATTGAAGCATTTACCGAATGGAATTGATGAAGCGGTCGTGGAGAAAGGTAGTACGCTTTCATCTGGACAGCGTCAATTGATTTCATTCGCTCGAGCATTAGCCTTTGACCCAGCAATTTTAATTCTCGATGAGGCGACGTCGAATATCGACACTGAAACTGAAGAAATAATTCAACACGCGATGGACGTGCTGAAAAAAGGCCGAACGACATTTATCATCGCCCATCGACTTTCTACGATTAAGAATGCGGACCGTATTTTAGTACTGGATCGTGGGGAAATTGTTGAAAGTGGTACGCATGATGAATTGCTCGTGCAAGGCGGACAATATGCGCAAATGTATAAGTTACAAGCGGGAACATCAAGTAATTCGAAAGTGATATAAAATAGTGAGACTTTCTTTCCTAGATTTAGTGTGGAAAGAAAGTCTTTTTATTATGAAGCTGGTTTTCATATGAGATAAAAGTCCTGAGTTGCAAGCAAACTTGTGACGAGTGCAAGGAAAGAGTGGCTGTGTGCAAGCAAACCAGTGACAAGTGCAAGCAAACAGCGCATGAGTGCAAGGAAACACCTAGTGAGTGCAAGCAAATCAAATATCAGTCCAAAGAGTGAGGAAATATTCTGCCAAACCGTTGAAAAACTCCTCCAAAACAAGTATATTTAGACTAACGAAACATTAATGTGCGGAGAGTTGGAATTCGATGGGGAAGTGGCTTTCAGATTGGAAGAAAAAGATTTCTTCGTTCAATAAAAACGTTCAATTGTTCATGCTTGCGAATGTGCTCATCCAAATTGGAATGGGCGTTTTTATGGTTATGTACAATCTGTATATAAAAGAGCTTGGAATGCCTGAAACAGTGAACGGAAAAGTGATATCTATGACAGCGACAGCTTCGGCAATCATGCTTATTCCAGCGGGGTTTTTGAGCGATAAGTTTGGGAGAAAGTGGTTGATTATTGGTGGTGCTGTATTTGGTGGGATGACATTATTTTACCGAAGTCTAGCGGTTGCTGAAACACCGATTATATATGCAGCCTTTTTCACAGGTTTGTTTATGGCATTTATACAGGTTTCGGGTGTACCGTTTCTCGCTGAGAACTCAAAAACCGCTGAACGGATTCATATGTTTAGCATCCACTTTGCTCTAATAACTGTTGCGAATGTAATTGGAAGTTTATTGGGTGGTGTTCTAGCAGATGTACTTCAAGTTTTTGGAGGGCTGGAGGCGGCGAACGCAATCCGGTGGTCTCTTTTAGCGGGTGCTGTTATTTTCACGACGGGATTAGTCCCATTGTTTAAACTGCAAAATAAAAGACCTGAAACGGTTCGAACTGTTGAAATAATAGAAGAAACCGAAGAGGATAAAGAAAGAAATAGTTTTAGGAGAAATATCGTATTAATTTTTCACTTTGCATTTGCAAGTTTGTTGATGGGACTTGGCTCTGGTTTGGTCATTCCATATTTGAATTTATATTTTGCCAACCGATTTGATGCCTCAAATGCATATATCGGCCTTATATTATCACTTGGCTCCGCGATGACTGCGGTAGCAATGCTTCTAGGTCCTGCTCTTGTAAGAAAGATTGGTAAAGTAAAAGCCCTTATACTATTTCAAGTTTTATCGGTTCCGTTTTTAATCATCACAGCTTATACGACTTCATTACTAATTGCTTCACTTGGTTTCCTAATGCGTCAAGCAATTATGAATGCGGGGAATCCAATCCAAAGTGCCATTGCGATGGAAATCGTGTCTGATAAATACAAGGGACTCGCCAATTCAGTAAACCAAATGGTGTTTAACGTTGGATGGGCGACCATGGGGCCGATTGCCGCCGGATTGGTAATTGCATTTGGTTCATATTGGGGGTATGCGTATGCATTTACAATTACAAGTGTGCTCTATATCATTTCATCCGCATATTATTACTTTATATTCGGGAAAAGGAAGTTGGCTGACGAGTAAAAAAGGTAGTTTGTTTATAGGTATGAAATGGTGTTGGATCTTTTTAATAAGAAAATGCCCTACACATATTGTGCAGGGCATTTTCTTATTCACCACGTTGGTATTGTGTTTCTTTCCACGCATTTTGTTCGTTAGGAACACGGCTCTTGTCTTCAAAAATATTTTCAGTTTTCTGGTTCTGAACTTGCAACTGTTCCTGTTCTTTTCGAAGCTCTTCAGGTGTTTTTTCTTTTTTCATAGTACGCCTCCTTATTTACGGATAGACGTAGTATCCCCAAATTGACCAATATCAGTCGTAGACGTGGAAAATCATTAATTCATGAATCATTTTCTTTAATTTTTCTTCTTCGGGTGGTGTTTCACTTGTCCAATTAATATCTCCAGCTTTTAAATATTCTCCGGTATAGCGAGTGTTTTTAAAGAAAAAAGAGAATGTCCAACCTGGTAAATCTGTATTTTCAAACATTGGTTTGTAGCTAAAATGTTGTAGCATATTCTTTCTCCTCTCATAAGACGCAACCTGTCCGCATAAAATAGTAATAAAGCTATGTGAAGGGGTGCTAAGTTGTTTATTAACAAATTAAAAGAGTCCATTGAGGACGAGTATAAAGCCTATCATTTTTATAAATCGATGTACCAGCTCACAACAGATCCACTTTGGCAGGACTTCATTAAACATGTATATGAAGACGAAAAGAGTCACTATGAAATGTTTCAACAACTTCATTATATGCTGACGGGAAGGTTTGTTCAAAATCCAAAGAAGCCTTTGCCTTGTTATGATTTGAAAAATTGTGTAGAAAAGGCTTTGTTAGATAAATTAGAGGCAGTTGAAACCTATAAAGTCATGCTTCTAACAATCCCAATTCAACAAGCATATAATCCAATATTCATAGCGCTGCATGATGAATTGGAGCATGCAATTCGTTTTTCTACGATGTATAATGCACTATGATTTTGTATACAGAATGCGGGTAATGTTCGAAACTGGGTTGTCTTTGCTATGACGGGTTATGTCCTCTCAATCAGGGATTATGTCCGCTCAATCGGTCAAGATGTCCTCTGAATTGTTCCGTATGTCCGCTGAATCCGAGTAAAAGTCGTTATGTCCGCTCAATGAGGGATGATGTCCTCTCAATCGGTCAAGATGTCCTCTGAATTGTTCCGTATGTCCGCCCAATCCGAGGAAAAGGCGCTATGTCCGCTAAATGAGGGATAATGTCCGCTCAATCGGTCAAGATGTCCCCTGAATTGTTCCGTATGTCCGCTGAATCCGGGGAAAAGGCGTTATGTCCGCTCAATCGGTCAAGATGTCCTCTGAATTGTTCCGTATGTCCGCTGAATCCGAGGGAAAGGCGTTATGTCCCCTCAATGAGGGATTATGTCCGCTCAATGGGTCAAGATGTCCTCTGAATTGGTGCGTATGTCCGCTGAATCCGAGGGAAAGGCGTTATGTCCTCTCAATGAGGGAATATGTCCCCTCAATGGGTCAAGATGTCCTCTGAATTGTTCCGTATGTCCGCTGAATCCGAGGGAAAGGCGTTATGTCCCCTCAATGAGGGATTATGTCCGCTCTATCGGTCAAGATGTCCTCTGAATTGGTCCTTATGTCCTCTCAACGGGCAGATTTTCTTTAAAGTAAGCGACGGCTTCTAACATTTTTGGGCCGTACCAAAACATTTCGCCGTCGATGTTTAACACTTGTGCATTAGGTGCCATTTTCAGGAACTCAGCTTGATGTTTCTCTTTGAACGGATACGGTTCGGATGCGAGGAATATGTAATCGAGATTTGCATTTAAAAAATCGTCTTCAGAAACAGATGGATATCTTCCTTCAAAAGTAGTAAAAGGATTCACAAATCCAATTTTCTCTAGAACAGTTTGGATATACGTATCTTTTCCTACGACCATATACGGTTTCTTCCAAATGACATAGGCGGCAAGTTTTCCATTTACTTTTGGGAGTGATTGGAATTGTTTTTGAATTTCTAAATGTAATTTTGCAGCTTCGGGTTTACGGTCAGTAACATCGCCAAGATCATGAATCATACGATAGGCATCGTCAACGGACTGGACTTCTGCCACAAAAACGGGATAGTACTTCTCAAGAATCTTAACAATTTCCTCAGTGTTTTCTTCCTTTTCTACGATGATTAAATCTGGTTTCACTTCATGTATTGCATCAAGCTTAATGTCTTTCGTTCCTGCAACAGTCGGAACCTTACCGACTTTATCTCCAGGAAAAATGCAGAAACGTGTTCTACCGACAATCTCGTATTCTAGTTGCAGTGCAAATAAGGTTTCCGTAATTCCGGGGCAAAGAGAGATGATCCGTTTAGGTGGAAATGGATAAACAACAGTTCTACCAAGATGATCGATCACTTCTTTCATCATTTTCATTCCGCCTTTCAATATGTCTCATTCACTTGTACTTCATCGTAACTATACCTTTTCCATCGTTTACAGAAACCCTACCCGCGGCTCCATTGACTAAGGTGATTTGCGGCGGAACATGTCCAATATCTGCGTTGTAGACAATAGGTAACCTTGTGAGTTCGGAAATACGATTCATTGAATCAATTACGGTGAAATTCCCAACCGATTGTCCAGATGGTGAACGTCCAAAAAGAATCCCAGATGAATTGTCAAACCAACCCGCATAAGTCATTTGGAGCAATGTCCTATGAAAGTCTGTCGCGGACAAATCGCAATTTTCCAAGTACCAAATAATCGGTTCATCTTGTAAATGATTTTTTTGGAATGTTGTTACATCACCGTAGGGTGTTCCTACAAGATGACTAATCGTATCTATGCAACCACCGAGGAATCGACCCTTAATATCAAATTTTCCACCATCTAGAACTTTCCAGTACGTATCACTATCCAACTTAAAAACATATGGATCTGGAGGTGCAAAATGTTGCCATTCGGATTGAAACTTTTCGGAAGATTGTTGTTCAATCACAGAGCCTTCATTTGCAGAAAGAACATCAAGGAATTTACTCGTAACCGGATCCCATTCATCACTACGTAAATCAACGAAATTCGTTCCATGTGCAGTTGCGATTCCAGTTTTTAACGTTAACGCAAATAGAAAGGTACTCAAATCGGAATAGCCAAGAATCCATTTAGGTTCAATTGCGTCCCACTCTAATAGCGGAAGAATTTCCATCAGAATCTCTCCACCCCAAGGTGGAATAATAGCAGCGATTTTTGGATTCGATAGCATTTCCATCAGTTCAGCAGCTCTTACTTCTTTCGTAGCAGAGGCGGATTTGATTTCGGTCCAAGCAGTATTCCCAATCGTTACATTAAATCCGCGTTTTTCAAATTGCTGTTTTGCTTCATAGAGTATTGAATGAAGCTCTTTCTCAACACCGGATGATGGCGCGGTCACACCTATTGTTTGGCCAGCTCGTAAAGGGTTAGGATAACGAATCATCATGAACACCTCGATTTTTTGTAGTTGTAGTGCTTGCGGAAATGGACAATTCAACTCCGCCTATTAAAATAGCTTATCAGAGGGAGTTAGCTCTGTCACTTGATGTATCCGCTGAAAATCCATATTATAAAGGAGCTAAAAATCAGTCGAGACTTGCACAACCACATCGATATGGTAAAGTCTTTTTTAATAAAGTATCTAAACAAAAAGCACAGAATGTTTTTCGGTTTCGTCACGTTCTGCTATAATAGGAACGAACGAAACGGGAAAAGGTGAAGCGATTGGATTTTTTATGGATAGTGTTATTTATGGCCTTAATTGGCGCTTTAATTGGAGGCTTTACAAATCACCTAGCAATTAAAATGTTGTTCAGGCCACACGAAGCAAAATATATAGGTTCTTGGAGAGTACCGTTTACACCTGGATTAATTCCAAAGCGGCGCGATGAACTTGCTGTTCAATTTGGAAAAACAGTAACAAATTATTTACTTACACCTGAGACCTTCAAGAAGAAGTTGTTAACAACAGACATGCAACGTAAAGCAGAAAACTTCCTTCAAGAAAAATTGGAGACTCATATTTTAGATTCGGATAAAACCTTGAATAATTGGCTAGAAGTTGCAGGTGCTCTGGATGTTGCTTCGAAAGCGGAGCAAAAGATCATAGAAGTGCTTGATAGTCAACTGAACTTAGTGAGAATGAGACTTACGACGGGAACGGTTGAAGAGATACTTCCGGCAGACTGGCGTGTAGGGGTGGATGAGCGTATTCCACAAATCGCAGCATACATCCTGAGTAAGTCAGAAAAATACTTTGAGTCGGATGAAGGAAGAGCAATGTTTCGTAAATTAATCGACGACTTCCTCGCCTCGAAAGGAACACTTGGAAATATGGTTCACATGTTTTTCGGTGAATCTGAATCGCTCGTTGGAAAAGTTCAGAAAGAAGCACTTAGGTTTGTGAACGCACCGGGAACTTCAAGTCTTTTGAATACGATTATTCATAATGAATGGGAAAAACTTCAAAAAAGACCTGTTGACGAATTGCTTTCGGGCTTTGATTGGGATGGTTTATTTGATACGATTAAGTCTTATACACGTGAGGAATTGGCAATTGAATCACGTCTTAATAAGAAGTTATCCCATTACTGGCCAACGGGTGCAGAATGGACTTCTATTAATGTAACACCACCGCTTACTTCGTTTGCGTTTACACAAGCTGAGAAACAACTGGAAATATCGCTCAGTAAATTAAAAATAGATGAGATGGTAAAAGAACAAGTGGATTCATTTCCAGTCGAAGTGCTGGAAGATCTTGTGCTCGGCATATCTAGACGTGAATTTAAGATGATCACTGTACTTGGAGCTGTACTTGGTGGAGCGATAGGTATTGTTCAAGGTCTTATTGTTTTCGCAACAAACTTAACTTAGGGGGAAATAAAAAATGACAGTAAATATTTATGATGATTTAAACAGATTGGAAGCTACATTCCGTCAAACAGAACAGTTTTCGAAAGTGGAACAAGCAATTGAAGAAGTTAAAAATGATGAAGAGGCACTCGTATTATTTAAGAATTTCCGTGAAATCCAACTAACATTGCAAGAAAAACAAATGGCAGGCGAAGAAGTTGAAGCCGACGAACTTGAACATGCACAAAAAACGGCACAGCTTGCACAAACCAATGCTAAAATTATGACGATGCTTGAAGCAGAAATGCAGTTGAGTGGCCTTATTGAAGAAGTAAATCGTGTACTTATGAAACCGGTACAAAATATGTATGAATCTATCTGAAAACTGGCTTCGGCCAGTTTTTTATTTGAGGACATATAAAACAATGTGAATTAGAAAGTTGGTAAAAGGAATGCAGAAAATACAGATTGAAGATCGGTTTGCCGAAGACTGGATACGTCTCTTTGCGCATTTAGCAAACCTGTTCTTCGAGCAGTGCGAAATAGTTGTAGAAGAACATATTGATGCGATAAAAGTAGATATGACTCTAGAACGTACTTCTGGCCAGATGTTAATTGGTAGGGCGGTATTAACAAAAGATGGCACAATATATTCTAAGGAATTTTCCGAGGTAGAAGAAATCGGAGACGCCAAAGTGAAAAATCGACAGTTAAAACGAATTTATTCACATATATTCCTAGAAGTACTTGAACAAGCAACTGGAATGCAGCAGTCCTGGGGGATCTTAACAGGAATTCGTCCGATGAAACTCTATCACAAATATCGTCGCGACGGGGACACTTCAGAACAAGCAATCCAAAGAATTATGAAAAATTACCGGGTTTCACGTGAGAAATCAGAACTCTTGGCGAAAATTGCGGATATACAACTCCGTTCAGTTCCAGATTTATATGAATTACAGAATGAAGTGAGCATTTACATCGGTATCCCTTTTTGTCCGACAAAATGCGCGTATTGCACATTTCCGGCATTTGCTATTAACCGTAAAAATGGCCGGGTTGAAACATTTTTAGACGGTCTCCATGAAGAAATTCGCGAGATGGGAGCATGGCTTACTAAGTATCAAATGAAAATTACGACAATCTATTTCGGTGGAGGAACACCAACAAGTATTACCGCTGAAGAGATGGATGCGTTGTATAAAACAATGTATGCATCATTCCCTGGAATGGAAAATGTCCGTGAAATTACAGTTGAAGCAGGACGTCCAGACACAATTACCCCAGAAAAAATAGATGTGTTGAAAAAGCATAATATCGATCGAATCAGTGTGAATCCACAGTCTTATACGGATGAAACCTTGAAAGCAATCGGACGACACCATTCTGTCCAAGAAACAATTGATAAGTTTTGGTTATCGCGCAATATGGGTATGAAAAACATCAATATGGATTTAATTATCGGCTTGCCGAATGAAGGAATGGAGGAATTTCAGCATTCTCTTGCCGAAACCGAAAAAATGCAACCGGAGTCGCTGACAATTCACACTCTTTCCTTCAAGCGAGCATCACAAATGTCGCAAAACAGGGATAAATATAAAGTAGCGGACCGGGAAACAGTTGAAAAGATGATGAAGCTTGGTGAAGAGTGGAACAAGTCAAATGGGTACGAACCGTATTATTTGTATCGGCAGAAGAACATTTTGGGAAATTTAGAGAATGTCGGTTATGCAAAACCTAGTGAGGAAAGCATTTACAATATTGTCATCATGGAAGAAGTGCAGACAATCATTGGTGTTGGATGCGGCGCGTCGAGCAAGTTCATCGATCCGATAACGGGTAAAATCACACAGTTTTACAATCCGAAAGATCCAGCGGCATATATACTTAGTTATGAAGAATCAATTGAAAAAAAGCTCGCACATTTAAATGCGATTTTTCCGCAAGCCGTAACAAAATAAAGGGTTTATTGAAAAGACATCGAATTAGTTAAAGTGAATGGTAATTCATTTTTGAAAGGATGTCTAAACATGTATAAAACTATCGAATTGAAAAAAGAGGGACGTCTCGCACGTCTAACGTTAAATAGACCCGAATCTATGAACGCGATGGATGATGTCATGATGAAAGAGCTTGGCGATGTTTTTGAAGCATTGAAAAGTGATAAAACGGTACAAGTGGTAGTCGTTAATGGAGCAGGACGCGTATTCTCTGCAGGCGGGGACGTTAAAAAGATGGCTGATCCAAATAACCCACTTGATATTGGGAAAGTTATGAATGACGTATCGCGTATTGCGAAGGGGTTATATTCATTGCCGCAAATTACGATTGCAGTTGTTCACGGCGCGGCTGCAGGTCTTGGATACAGTCTAGCCTTAGGTTGTGATTATATAGTTGCGGAGGAAAATAGTAAGCTTGCAATGAACTTTATTGGCATCGGGCTAGTACCAGACGGTGGGGGTCATTTCTTCTTAAAGGAACGTGTTGGAATACCGCAAGCAAAACAACTCATCTGGTCAGGTAAAGTGATGAATGGTAATGAGGCACTTGAAAAAGGTCTAATTGACGAAGTCGTTTCAGATGGTCAGGCAGAAGCATTTGGAGATGTCCTAATAACCAGGCTTCTAGCATCCCCAATCGCTTCAATGATTGCAACGAAAAATATATTGCATAAGCAGAAATTGGAAGAGCTCGAAAGCATACTGGCAATGGAAAGCGAAGCGCAAGTGGACATGCGCAAAACAGAAGATCATCTTGAAGGCATTCAAGCATTCGTTGGAAAACGGAAACCGGTGTTTAAAGGGAAATAATCTTGTTAATGTAGCTGACCTCACTTATACTGAATCTAATAGCAATCCACGGAGTCCATTCTAATGATTTGCATTGTATTTCCTAATTGGGGAAAAGGTGAGGTGGGAAAATGGAAGATTTAATAAAACAATTCATGGAACAAATGGACAAACGATTTGATCAAATGGACAAACGTTTTGACAAGGTTGAACATGACATACGAGAGTTGAGGGAAGAAGTAGGTCACAATCAAACGGAAAATAGAAGCCATTTCAAGCACTTAGAGTCAAAGCTTGAACAACAGCAAAGCACTTTTCAGGTTGTCGCAGATGAAATTAAAGGCGTTAAAATCGATACAATGTATTTAAGCGGAAAAATGGGCGGGCACGAAACAATCATTAATAATTTGAGACAACGTATTCAGTCGTGAAAAATACCAAGCACCCACCGAATTCATCAAACCGTGAATTGGATAGGTGCTTGGTATTTTTTTATTGATATTTCTCTGCTGTTTCCCGCCATGAGAAATAACCTTTTTCGACAGCACGTATGAGTAGCTCAGCGGATGCAATATTTGTAGCAAGTGGAATTCCATAAACATCACATAGTCTGAGTAATGCAGTAACGTCAGGTTCATGTGGCTGCGCGGTTAACGGATCACGAAAAAAGAGAATCAAATCTAATTTTCCTGTCGCAATCATGGCACCAATTTGCTGGTCACCACCAAGTGGCCCCGACATCAATCGAGTAATCGAAAGACTCGTTTCCTCCATAATGCGTTTGCCTGTCGTTCCTGTTGCGAATAAAGTGTGTTTTGAAAAGATGTGTTCGTAAGCAATTGAGAAATTCACCATTTCATTTTTCTTCTGATCGTGGGCGATTAAAGCTATATCCATAAGTACACCTCCGGTAAAATAAAATGAGAATCTAATCTTTTATTGTATAAAAAGTGCAACTAAGCGGTCTTATAATCGCATAGTTGCACTTTTTATATTAACTATGAAACAGCAATAATTTTCCTTTTGGTGAAGCGAGTCTATGTGTTTTTTCTAGTAAATTCTTTTCTTCAAGAATTGCATGGCCTTTTACTTTCGCCTCTTCGTCTGTAGCAGCTTCTAGTGTATCGTCCATTATTAATTCGCCTTTAGGTTCAAATGCTGTTAATTTATAAAATTTCACAAGTATCATCCTTCCAACATTGTTTCTTTTAGTATACTACAAATAAATTAAAAAAGAAATTTGTAAAGGTCGCTTGACAATAAGCCTGTTTGTAAAGTAGACTTTACGCAAAGGTTACTTTACAATGTGCTGGATAAGGTTGGGAAATGACGTTATTATGTTCACCTCAGAAGATATCCGACACTTTGAACGACTTATCCGACAATCTGAGCAGCATATCCGACAATTTGAACAGCATATCCGACACTTTGAACCGTATATCCGACACTTTGAACAATATATCCGCAAAACGTTACTTCAGACCTATCGAAAAACAGCTGAGAAATCAAAATTTATCTTATTCTATATAAGGAAAGGGGAGCATTGAACTGAATAACTTGATTAAGGAAAAGCGAACTGAGATGAAATTGACTCAAGACGAACTTTCTGAACGGTTAGAGGTTTCAAGGCAGACAATCATCTCCCTTGAAAAAGGAAGGTACAATCCGTCACTCACGCTGGCGTTTAAAATTGCAAACTTGTTTGATTGTCGAATTGAAGATGTATTTAAACCAGAGAAGGATTAAGTATATACCAAGGATTTGACATATTTATATCTTATGGGATCGCGGTTGTTATTTTTAATAAAAGAACATAAATTGAAACTTCTGCAAACGAGATTCGTATAGTTTAGAAGCAGCTAGTTGAAAGGGGAAATACAATGAGTTTACAAATTGAAAATGTGACAAAGCGTTTCGGTGATTTTACTGCCGTAGATAATTTAACATTGTCCGTTAATGAAGGAACAATGTATGGGTTTTTGGGGGCAAATGGTGCGGGTAAGACAACGACGTTTCGAATGATTCTTGGTCTATTAAATGCAAATGAAGGTAGAATTACGTGGAATAATAAACCCATCACGTATGCAACAAGTCCCGAAATCGGTTATTTACCGGAGGAGCGAGGGCTCTATCCGAAAATGAAAGTGGAAGAGCAACTTATTTTTCTGGGCCAATTGCGTGGTATGAAAAAGCCAGACGCTAAATTAGCAATCAAGCAATGGCTTGAGCGAATGGAAATTCCACAATATGCTACCAAAAAGGTTGAGGAATTATCCAAAGGAAATCAACAAAAAATCCAAGTTATTGCTTCGCTCATGCATAATCCTAAACTATTGATATTAGATGAACCTTTTTCAGGGTTAGACCCTGTAAACGTTGAAATGTTGAAAAGTGCTATTATAGATTTTCGGAATAATGGTGCGACAATTGTTTTTTCAAGTCACCGCATGGATCATGTGGAAGAGTTATGTGAGCAGCTGAGCATTATTGATCATGGGAAACAAATTGTAAGTGGATCGTTACGAGAGGTGAAACGCTCTTTTGGCAATCAAAATGTGCGCATTAATTCAGATAATGATTTAACTCATCTTGATTTAATATCCGGTGTGACATCGGTTAGGAAATCAATGGAAGGTGCTCTTTATCAAGTCGAATCTGAAAGTGTTGCAGAACAACTCCTAACAGCTGCACTGAAATCCGGACCTATCCGACACTTTGCAATAGAGGAACCTTCACTTCAAGATATTTTCATTGAAAAGGTGGGGAAAGAGCATGCGTGAATTTATCATTATTTTTAAACAGGCATTTATGACAAAAGCCAAAACGAAGTCCTTCATTATAACAACAGCAATAATGATTGCGGCAGTCTTCTTATTCGCGAATATATCCACAATTGTTGAAACGTTTCAAAGTATTACAGGTGGCGATAAGGATTCAGCAGAAGTTCTTTATGTCATCGATACAAGTGGTAATTTGGGAACGTCATTAGTAACCCAGTTAAGTGCAAATGAAGCCGACGTCACGGTAGAGTTAACCGACAAATCGGAGCAAGTACTTACCGATGAAGTGAGAGATGGTGAAATCGATTCGTTTGTAGTTTTAGGGCTAGATTCTACGAATAGAATAACTGCGACGTTTTCATCAATGAGTGCATTGGATTTTCAGCTTCCAATGATGATTGAAGATGCGCTTCAAACAATCCAAACAGAACTAAATGCGAATGAATTATCTTTAACTACTGAACAAGTTCAAACATTATTTACACCAATTAGTTTTGAGCAAACGTCTGTTTCTCCATCGGCAAAAACGGAGGAGGAACTGGGTCAGGCAAGAGGACTTGTTTATGTGTTAATGTTCCTAATTTATTTCTCAGTTATTATCTATTCAATAATGATAGCGACAGAAATTGCCGCTGAAAAATCATCACGAGTAATGGAAATTCTGATTTCAAGTGTTTCACCAGCAAAGCATATGTTTGCGAAAATACTTGGGGTTGGATCGCTCGGACTCGTTCAAATGGTATTATTCGGTCTAGCGGGATTTATAGCATTAAAAACATCATCATCAGACATGGTAGACGGATTCTTTTCGGTCTTTGGTTTTTCGAATATGAATGTAATGACAGTTGTTTATGCAGTCGTTTTCTTCTTATTGGGTTATTTCCTATATGCAACACTTGCAGCTCTACTAGGTTCACTCGTGAGTAGAACAGAAGATGTACAACAAATGATTATGCCCCTGAACCTTTTAATTGTCGCAGCATTTATGATTGCAGCTACAGGTCTTGGTAATCCAGAAATGCTGTATTTGAAATACGCATCATTCATACCTTTTTTCGCACCTTTGGTAATGTTCTTACGTGTGGGAATGCTTGAGCTTCCAGTATGGGAACCGTTACTGTCTATTGGAATAATGCTCGTTACAATTTTCATCCTTGGTTGGTTTGGTGCACGCGTTTACCGCGGAGGTGTTCTTATGTATGGTCCATCTAAATCATTAAAAGATTTGAGGAAAGCAATTCAGCTCGGGAAAGAATAATAGGTAGATTTGTAAGGACTCCGATATAGTTCGCGGAGTTTTTTTCTTTGTGGTAAAATTAGAACAAGTATTCGATGTATGAAGGAGGGGTTATTTTTGTCTACAATTCGTTTTATTCATGCGGCTGATTTACATTTAGACAGCCCTTTTAAAGGAATGAAGGGTCTACCACATAACAGGTTGAAAGAGTTGCGCGAGAGTACGTTCAATGCGTTTAATAAATTTATAGGGTATATACTTCAGGCGAAACCTGATTTTGTCCTTATAGTAGGGGATATATATGACGGGGAAGACCGAAGTTTACGTGCTCAGATGAAGTTCCAAGAAGGTATGGAGAAATTGAATGTAGCGGGTATTCAAGTATATCTATCGTACGGCAACCATGATCATCTTGGCGGACGGTGGACACGATTTGAGCTGCCCCCAAACGTTCATGTGTTTAGCGGAGATGTTGAAACGATACAAACTACATTCAATGGAAACATCGTACATATTACAGGTTTTAGCTACTCAGAACGTCATATCCGAAATCGAGTAGTTCAGCAATATCCTATCGTAAACAATTCGTCGAATTTCAATATTGGTATGCTTCATGGAAGTATAGAAGGAAATGAAACACATTCCGTGTATGCTCCGTTTACTAAAAATGATTTGCTTTCAAAAAACTATGATTATTGGGCTCTGGGGCATATCCATTTAAGGCAGAACTTGCATGAGGAACCTCCGATTGTGTATTCGGGAAATTTACAAGGCCGTCATCGTAATGAACAGGGTATCAAAGGGTTTTATGAAGTTGAATTATCGAAATCGAGTGCAGAACTTAAATTCATTCCAGCATCGGCATTAGTGTTCGATACATTACTCATTTCTTGTAAAGGAATTTGTCATGCAAATGAATGGATTGAACGCTGTATAGAAGAAATTGATGCTTTCAAAGCACAATATGGGTCAGGAATTGTTGAACTCGTTATGGTTGAAATAGATAGAGAAGCAGCTGATTTATTTGAACAGTCCCCAGATGCAGAATGGCTGGATGTGCTTCGTGAAGTGGTTGAAGATGGTACGTTATTTGTTTGGATTCACAGTATTTCTTTTACAGGGGATACAAGTTTATCGTCTATAACAGATGGTCTATCAAAGTCTGTACTCAATCGGATAAATAACTGGACCGAGGATGAATGGAAGATTATTTTAAAAGATGTCTACCAACATGCTCGGGGTGTAAGGTATCTAGATGTTCTAAAAGAGGATGAAATCCGTACAATAAAAACGGGTGTTGCTCGTATAATGGCTACTGAAACGTCAGAAAAAGAATGAACTATTTTTGAACCTTGAAAGGGGTGGTCTTTTGATAATTGAAAAACTGAGTATTTATGGATTCGGAAAACATGAAAATTTGACCATCGAACTAGGTCCAGGTATTAATGTATTATTTGGATTAAATGAAGCGGGTAAGACGACGATTCAACAATTCATTTTACATATATTATTTGGGTTTCCTCAACGGAACAGCACGCTTCTCAGGTATGAACCGAAATCAGGTGGTAAATACGGTGGACAAATCCAACTAATTGATGAGGTTTATGGAACATGTGTAGTTGAAAGAATCCGCGGAAAATCTGCAGGGGAAGTGACTGTCCATTTTCAAGATGGAACTACAGGAAATGAAGAACAATTGAAAATTCTATTAAGACATTACGACAGGATGTCTTTTGAATCGATTTTTTCATTCTCGCTTTTACAGCTTCAAGGATTTGAAAAAATGAATCAAGAAGAGTTAAGTAGAACTCTTCTGGCTTCTGGAACTACAGGTGTTGATTCATTACTGTTACTTGAAAAAAAGATGGAGAAAACGATGAACGACTTATTTAAAAAATCCGGAAAAATACCAGAGATGAATGTTAAAATAGCAGAACTGCGCGAACTCGAATTGGATATTAAAATGGAACAAGAGAAAGTGGAGGAATATACACCTGCAATAAATCGTATTAATTATATAGATACGGAGCTCTTAAAGCTTCATGAAACGAAAAGAAAAGTAGATGAAACCATTCGGAACTTAAAACTTCATCGTCAAGCACTACCGTTACATACTAAAAAGGAGTTGCTGGAAACGGAGCTTGAAAAACTTGGAACAATAGGTTTTCCAGCAGATGGAATTCGACGTTTTGAATCACTATCGGAGAGATTGAAAGAAATAACTGCAAAAAAACAAAGAATTGAAGATGAAATTGAAGAGTTGGAAAAACGAAAACCGTTAGAAATTGATGCTGATCGACGGACTGAAATGGAATTACTTTTAGCGCAGGAATCCGAGTGGCATTATTTTCGGACGACAAGCAAAACCGCAGAAGATGAAATCCGAAGATTAGAAGGTATGAAACATCGTATTTTTGATCGATTAGGGATGAAAGACAAAGAACAGGAAATACAACTCTCCAAGGCAGATGTATCGATTCGAAAAGAAGAAGAAATGCATGAACTTATTACCGAGTTATCAAATTGCAAAAATCAAATGAGTTTTGCAGAGCAAAGACAATTTCAAATACAGAAAGATATTGAAGAAAATCAAGCAGAGTTGGAGTTAATTGAGAACGAAGGTGCTCCCTCCAGTGATGAAATTGAAAGAGTGAATACTTGGGGAGAAATTCAAGCAAAACTTGCGGAAGCAAAGGCTTATGTTTTATTTGGTGGAAAAACTGCTTCTAGCAATATGCATAGAACGCCACTGCTTTTAGCGCTAATGGCTGTACTCTTGTTCATATACGCTTTTATTCAAAAAGAATTAACTTTGGGAATTGTAGGCATAATAATCGTCGGACTTGCCGTCTATCTTTTTTTAAGAAATCCATCCGTGACAAAAAAAGATCCGTTGTTGGATGAAATGACGGAATTCATTCAAAGCCATAGTGGTAAAGAAGGTGAAATGGAACAGTTAAAGCAACGTATTCAACTTTTTAATCGAAAAAGAGAAGCTTTGAAAACTGCCTTGACAAAATCGATTGAAAAGCTTCGAATAATGGAAACAGAACTTGAAATATTGCAAATAGAGGAAGGTCGAATAGAATCTTCGCTTATACAATTTCTTGGAATATATGGTTTCGATGGGCTGCCTTCTACGGGAATCGTTCCTGAGCTGTTTCGCATGATTCGTGAATGGCAGGAAATTATGCGAGATCTGTTGGCGATAAGGCAAGAGAAAAACGATGTAGATTTGAAAATTGGTATACGAATTAAGGAAATAGAATTCGTTTTAAGAAAAATCGTGCCACCAGAAGCAATTTATGAGATGCTTAGGAGGGAATCTATTCAACTAAATGAGGAAATTGAAAGTTCCGCATTTATTAGTTCAAATATAGAACGTCTAATCCCTTTGTTAACAGAGGCAACCTTACTTGTGGACTCAACAAGAGAGAGCTTGAATTTGTTGTTAAAAGAAGCGGGAGCGGAAAACGAAGAGGATCTATACCTTGCATACGATAATTATTTGGAAACAAAACGATTAAAAGATCAATTGGCAGATACAAAAGCTCAATTATCCGCTAATAATCTGTTAGAGTTAAAAAAAGGGATGACAGATGAAGAATTACGGAATGCGGGAAATTCAGCTGAACTCGAACTGTTATCGATTAACGAACAATTAAATGAACTTATTAATGAAAAAGCAGAACTTGTTCATAAAACAAAACAACTTCTATCAGATGAAACGTACAGCGAAAAACTGCAGTTATTTGAAATGAAGAAAGCAGAATTCGGTGAACTTGCAATAAAGTGGTCACAAAACAAAGCGATATTTGAAGCAATAAAAAGAACTATGAGTGAGTTGAAAGAGAAGAAGTTGCCCGAAGTTTTGAAAAACGCAGAAGAGCTGTTTTGTAATTTGACAGATAAGAAATACAGCTCGCTTATTGTTACGAATGAGGGGTATTTTGAAGCGGTACAGTCAAATGGTGTTCACTTTCCAGTTGTGGAACTGAGTCAGGCAACAAAGGAACAAGCCTATATTTCTTTGCGACTTGCACTTGCAGCATCTTTAAAGGACTTGGCACCCTTCCCAATTATTATGGATGATCCGTTCGTTCATTTTGATGGAAAACGATTATCAAATATAATTGAAAAGGTAAATAAATTAGGACAACAACGTCAATTCATTTACTTTACTTGCCACAAGAATATGAAAGAAATATGGCAAGATGCTCATGTTTTAGATATTTCAAGATTAGGAAGCGAACAGGAGGAGTTCACACAATGAAGAAGTTACTGGATTATAAAGTTGGCGAAACAATCGACTTATACTTGCTCATTAAGCAGTCCATTAAAGGGGTTACAACTACCGGGAAATCATTTATGACACTCATTTTACAAGACAAAAGTGGCGATATTGAGGCAAAACTTTGGGATACAACAGAAGAACATGAGAAGACATATGCCACATCCACTATTGTAAAGGTGGGAGGAGATGTCCATGATTACCGCGGTAAAAATCAGTTGCGTATTAAAAGTATTCGACCTGTGAAAGAGGAAGAGGGCGTCACTCTCTCAGAACTTGTGCCTTCCGCTTTAAAAAGTAAAGAAGTACTGTATGAAGAATTAATGCAATATTTCTTTGAAATGGAAAATCCGAACATCCAACGAATTACAAGACATCTATTGAAAAAACATCAAACGGCATTTATGACATACCCTGCAGCGACACGCAATCATCATGATTATGTCTCTGGTCTTATCGATCATGTTGTATCCATGTTGAAGCTTGGAAAAGCGATTGCGGAATTATATCCGACGTTGAACAAGGACCTATTATACGCTGGAATTATTCTTCATGATATTGGAAAAGTAATTGAACTTTCAGGACCAATAGGAACACTATACACAATCGAAGGAAATCTTCTTGGTCATATTACGATAATGGTTAATGAAATTTCAAAAGCAGCTGACGAGCTTGAAATTGAAGGAGAAGAAGTGATGTTGTTGCAACATATGGTATTGTCACATCACGGTAAAGAAGAATGGGGCAGTCCAAAACGACCGATGCTACAAGAAGCAGAGATGCTTCATTATATTGATAACATTGATGCGAAAATGAACATGTTGAATCGAGCACTTGGGAAAGCAGAGCCAGGCGAATTTACTGAAAGAATCTTCCCACTGGAAAATCGTTCATTTTATAAACCTTCAATTGATTAATATGTGATTTATGAAAAAACCCGTAGACCAATTTGGTCTACGGGTTTTGTACTTTATTTATTTGCATCTGTTGTTAAATATTCATTAAGAACGGATTTAAAGTCATCATCTTTAATCTCTACACCTACATTTTTTAGAAGAACAACAAGTTTTTCTTCAAATAGTTGTGATTTAAGATTGTTTTCAATATCAGGTTTTAATTCATCAAATGTTTTTTCAAGTTCTTTTTTTCTTGTTTCAAGTACCTCTATAATGTGAAAGCCATGTGTCGTTTGTACGGGTTCACTAATTTTATTGGTTTCTAGAGCGAAAGCTACATCTTCAAATGGTTGAACCATTTTTCCAATGCCAAACCATCCAAGATCTCCACCGGTTTTTTGTGCTATTGGTTCTGTTGAATTTTCCCTAGCAAGTTTTTCAAAATCTTCGCCATCTTTTAATTTAGCAATCACTTCATCTGCTGTTTTTTCATCTGCTACAAGTATATGACGTGCATGTATTTCTTTTTTCATATTCTCAAATTGTGCTTCAATTTCTCCGGCAGGTACATCATCTAATGAGTCAATCATTTTTTGTTGATATAGTTTAAACTCCATCTTTTTCGCGAAAACAGGTTCCGTTGTATTGTTTTGTAAAAGATATAGGTCGAAACTGTCGCCATACTTATCTTTTTCAACTTTTATTGCATCATCAATTTCTTTTTCAGTTACCTTAAATTCATTTTCAATCGCTTTTAATAAGATAAGATTCTCAAGAACTTCAGTGCCGATTGAATCTTTCATCTCTTCATATAAATCCTCTTTTGTAATATCTCCAGCCTTTGTCGAAACGATTACGTTATTTGTTTTGGCAACTTCCTTATCGCTACATGCTGATACCAACAGGATAGATGTAGCAAATACCGAAGCTAATATAATTTTTTTCATTATGTATCTTCTCCTCTAACATTTATATGCAACAGGGGATATTATACCATGAAAGCGCTTGAAAAACAAAATGACCTTCCCGGATAAACTGCCTACAAATACGACAATGCCGCGCATAAGATACATAGAGAGAGAGGGGGTGCTCCTGTGAGCGGTTATAACCAAGGTTCTTCAGGCTTTGCGCTGATTGTTGTGTTATTTATTCTATTGATAATTGTTGGTGCAGCATTTGTGTACTAATTAATCGAAGCAGAAGCGACTCAAGAAATATACGTTGAAAAGACAATAAAAAAAGTCCATTTCCCTTACATATAGGGTGAATGGACTTTTTCTCATGTCGATACAAGAACTTGAACAAAGAATGATAAAATTAAAATTGTAATAAGTATATTAACTGTTCTGTATACTTTTGGTTGCTTATCTTCAGGAATTTCTTTTGATTCACAAAGTGCAAAGGTCATTTTATTTATTTGGAATAAATAAAACAATGAAAATAGAACTGCCATAATTAGAATCAAGTTTATTCCTCCTCTTCAGCGTTCTAAATTATCATAGCAGAAGGTGTTAGAAATTGAAATAATTTATCTCTAGATATTAGAATATGATGTCAAAGTTCATCATCATTTTTAATATCATTGTTGATAATTATTTCACCGGTTGTTTCATCAAAGATACTTTCAATGTTTTTAAAGCCCAGTTCAAATATTTCCATGAATTCTTCACCATAAATATTGCGGATTACAGACATTACTTCAAGGAATTCAGGGAATTTACCGTAAAGTTCTTTTATTGGTAATGACCCCTTTAGAATACCATGCTCGGTATTGTAATAGCTATTATTCATTTCTAGTAAAAGATTTTGTCCGATTTCAGTTACTGAAACATATGTATTTCTGCGGTCATCATCTTTTTTGTAAAACTCTAGATATCCACGTTGCTCTAGTTTCTTTGAAAAATTGAAAGCTGTCGAAACATGCATAACGCCGTATTTAGCAATTTCAGAAATAGTCGCACCTTTAAGATGGAAAGAAATCCATAAAATGTGATGCTCATTAATATTCAAATCATAAGGTTTAATCCACTGTTGCCAATCTTTTTCCACAGCTTTCCAAAGTGCTTTTGACATCTGTGCAACACGCTGTGTAAAAATCATTGCTTCCTTTAGCGGGTATTTCTCATCAATCATGAATAGCACCAACTTTCTAAAGTAACTAACTATCTTTTATTATAGCAGTAAAGCATAGGAAGAGAAGTACTAATCTTTAAAAAACTTTTTCAAAAATAATAATATGGCTACCTGTAACGAAAATAGATAGCCGTATTAAATGGTTATTTCTGTTGTGGAGTTATAAGTTCTTCTAGTTTTTCTATTGCTGTTCGAATTTCAAAAAGTTCTTTTTCCATGCGTTGTTTGTTAGGTTCAGACGCTTCTGTCCAATCTACTATCGATTCCTTAATTTCATCAATAGCACCAGGAACAGTTTTTTTCGCTTCTACTGTTAACTTTGTAATGGATACTTTTAGATCGTTGATTTTTTCTTTTGCGTCTAGAAGTAGCTCTCTCATGTCTGTAGAAGCGCTTTTAACGGATGTGCGCAGTTCACTCCCTGATTTGGGAGTGGAGTATAAAACTGTAACTGCGGCAGCAACAGTTCCTACTGCCAAGCCAATGAAAAATGTTGATGTTTTCATAATTTAAGTATTCTCCTCTCGTTACTTCTAATATTCCTTAGTATAGTTTAATTAAAACATTTTAAAGATGTCTCGACAACAAAAAAAGCTTTCCGAATTACTATCGGAAAGCTTTAATACCTATAATTAATTCAGGGCTGTAGTTTTAAATGATGACTGTTTTGCTAGTTTAATTACAATGGGATTGATAATAATAAAAGCAATTACATTCAAAGCAACCGCTGGAAGAACAACTGTTATATAAAAGAATACAAACGGATTTTCCACGCCTGGAATTTTTACTCCTAAAATAAAGAATGCAACCGATAAGAATATAGCTCCTGAAACCAACGTTCCAAATGCTACGAAAATTGCCGATCCAATTACACTTTTAGCAAATTTTGAAAGAAGCATAATTACTGCAAAAAAGATAAAAGCTGTAATAAGCTTATCTATGATATTTGGTATAAATCCTAAAGGAAACGTTGAAAATATACCTGAGATGACCCCAGTTGAAATTGCGAGTAATAAAACGTTTTTTACATTTGGGAATAAAAGTATCCCTATGAACATCATTGTTAACATGAAATCCGGTTTCATTCCACTGTTATATCCGGGAATTACTAAATACAACGCGGCACCCACTGCAACCAATAAGGCCATTAATACGAGTTCTTTTGTTTTCATTTCTATTCTCTCCTCAGCTCAGCTAGATTTTTGATTTCCCTACCGTATCCTCATGATCGGTGGCGAAAATCTTATTAATAATAGTAATAGTATAATAAATATGGAATTCATGCAAGCTTAACTTTTTAGTTGTTTTTGAATACCTGCAGCAATTTCTTTTATGCGTTCGGGAGTATATTCGGAGACTTTTGGTTCCCATAGAGCTAAATCGAAGCCGTCAGATTCATCGTAACGAGGTATAAAATGCAAATGGAAATGAAAAACGGATTGACCTGCTGGAGCACCGTTGTTTTGAAGTAAATTCATTCCAATTGGATTGAATTCCGCCTTCAATGCATTTGCGATTTTTGGAGCTACTGCGAACAGCTGACCAGCTTCTTCAGCAGTTAAATTATAGACATTTTCTGTATGTTTTTTAGGGATTAGAAGTACATGTCCTTTAGTTAAAGGCATAATATCCATAAATGCATAAACATGCTCATCTTCATAAATCTTTGCACTTGGAATTGTTCCTTCAATGATTTTACAAAAAATACACTCAGTCATTTTGCCACTTCCTTTCATTATTTAGACAAGTGTATCATATCTTTAAATAATAGATGTGCGATGGACAAGACATTCAGGGAATGTTTTTGTTATTATAGAAGCAGAACGGGGGATGGACATGGCAATTGTTGAATTAAAAAATGTAACAGGTGGTTATTCCCGCAAACCAGTTTTACACGATTTGTCTTTTGAAATTGGAGAAGGAGAACTCGTTGGTTTAATTGGTCTTAATGGTGCGGGGAAAAGTACAACGATTAAGCACATCATCGGTCTTATGAATGCACACAGTGGTGAGATTCGTGTAAATGGTGTGACGTTTGGTGAAGATCCCGAAAAATACAGAAGGTCCTTCACTTATATTCCGGAAACACCGATTCTCTACGAAGAATTAACACTTAGAGAGCATCTTGAACTAACTGCGATGGCTTATGGAATTGATAAGGATGTTTTTGAAGCTCGTTCAGCAAGTCTCTTAAAAGAATTTATGATGGAAAAGCGCATAAAATGGTTCCCGTCTCATTTTTCAAAAGGAATGCGACAGAAAGTAATGATCATGTGTGCATTTCTAGTAAATCCATCCTTATATATTATTGATGAACCATTTGTTGGACTAGATCCAATTGGTATTAAATCTTTGCTCGAACAGATGTCTGAAAGGAAGGCAGAAGGTGCATCTGTTCTGATGTCTACACATATTTTATCGACAGCGGAACAGCATTGTGATCGAATCATCCTACTGCATGAAGGAAAACTCCGGGCAGAAGGGACAATGGAAGAGCTAAGAGCGGCGTTTGGACGACCAAATGCATCGTTAGACGATTTATACATTGCGATGACAGAGGAATCAGATTATGAACAATATGCGTGAAATATGGGGAACCCGTTTTGTTCATTACATGACAGAGCTTCAGAAGTATTTAAAGTATGTATTTACGGGACATTTGGCAATCGTTCTCGTGTTTACAATAGGTGCAGGGGGTTATGCGTATAGTGAATGGCTGAAAGATGTACCAGCGAATTTTCCAGTTGCATATATCACGGCCATTCTAATTGGTGCAGCTCTAGCTTATTCTCCACCTGTAACATTAATTAAACAGGCAGACACAGTTTACTTTTTGCCTTTAGAAAAGCAAATGGAAAGCTACTTGAGTCGAGCCTTAAGCTGGACAACCTTTTCTCAGTTACCTTTGCCTTTTATTTTGTTTATTATTGTTTTACCTTTACTTTCTGCTACAGAAACAGGATCGAAAATTGTTTATATTTGGATTGCTGTTTTCATTCTTGTTTTCAAGTGGATTTTTGTTGAAACAGAATATTATTTCAGGCATGCACTTAGTGGGCGTTGGGTATGGCTTGATCGTACGATTCGATTTTTATTAATTTCAATCCTTCTAGTAGTATTGTTAAGTTATAATCCGCTGATCATTGTACCTATTGTCATTATAATTGGTATCTACTGTGTGTATTGGCGAAATGTTAAAAGTAAAAAACCGTTTCCATACGATCATTTCATTGAGTTGGAACAAAATCGAATGATGGCTTTTTATCGATTTGCAAATTACTTCACAGATGTTCCACACTTAAAAGGATCGGTTAGTAGAAGAGCTTGGCTTGGTTTTCTAACTAGACCAGTGAAATTGGAAAGTGCTGTTGCACAATCGTATCTTATTAAGCGTACGTTTATTCGAACGGATGATATATTTTGGTTGTGGGTTAGACTTACTGCCATAGCTGTAGTGGGGACTTTTTTTATCCCGTTCCCGATAGTAATCTTTATTTTTGCCGGAGCACTTGCATTTGCATCAGCGGTACAGCTGATTTACGCACTCCGTTCCGGATATGAGTTCCGAATGGACATGTTATTTCCGGAAAGAGAAGATACACGTCCAGGTGCAATCCGTAAGATAGTTCGTAAAGTGCAGTGGATTCAAGCTGGATTTGTGCTGATAGCTGCGCTATATTTTTACGGAATTTCACTGACACCATTTCTTCTCCTAGCTATAATCTTACTAATTTCAGAGATAACAATCCGGTACACAGGCGAAAAGAAAGAAGCTTACTAATATGACTTATCACCTGTTATTGGTGTAATAAATAGAATATTTCAAAAAACCTTGCAACTTTGTTCGATAATTATATATACTAATTAAAAGGCATCAGGGGTGAGTGAAATGGAGAACAATTATTCATATGCCGAGTTTATGAAAGCCGTGGGGAGAAACAGTTCTTCGATTGAAGCGGAAAAACTGCTGAATGAGATTTATATGGACTTGTTTCTAAATCGCATTCACAGGGAACAAACGAAGGAACGACTGATGGTGCTTATTAATCATTCACTAGATTGTCTAGATGAACAGTCTTTTCTAAAGTATTCCGATCAACTTGCGCAATTCAATGAAATTGTTTGAAAGTTATGAGGACGTTACATGAGTTGTTCATGTAACGTTTTTTTCATTAACTAAAACAGATGTTCGTTATATATTGAGAATTTAGTATATACTAAGAGACATATATATAATTCATTATTTGGAGGGACGACTATGGTCGGTAAATTTAATTTGCAAGCTCCGTATACTCCTCAGGGCGATCAGCCTGCTGCCATTGCTAAACTTATAGAAGGACTTCGAAAAGATGAAAAACATCAAACTCTTCTTGGAGCAACTGGTAGTGGGAAGACATTTACGGTTTCAAATGTTGTTACTGAAATAAATAAACCAACTCTTGTTATGGCTCATAACAAAACATTAGCAGGACAATTATATAGTGAATTCAAGGAGTTTTTCCCCGATAATGCGGTCGAGTATTTTGTCAGTTATTACGATTACTTTCAACCGGAAGCGTATATTGCACATACGGATACGTATATTGAGAAGGACTCGAGTATTAACGATGAAATAGATAAGTTGCGACATTCTGCAACATCTTCATTATTCGAAAGAGAGGACGTTCTAATTGTTGCCTCTGTGTCCTGTATATACGGTCTAGGGTCTCCAACAGAATACCGAGATCACGTCGTATCTTTACGAATAGGTATGGAAATAGGGCGCAATGATCTTCTACGGAAGTTTGTTGATATCCAATATGAGCGAAATGACATAAGCTTTGTTCGCGGTACATTCCGTGTTCGTGGTGATGTTGTCGAAATATTTCCTGCTTCACGTGATGAACGCTGTCTTCGGATTGAATTTTTCGGCGATGAAATTGATCGAATACGTGAAGTAGATGCTTTAACGGGTGAAATTATTGCTGAACGCGAACATGTAGCAATTTTTCCAGCATCACACTTTGTTACGAGTGAAGAGAAAATGGTAAAAGCTATTGAAAACATTGAGACTGAACTTGAAGAACGTCTAATAGTATTGCGTAATGATGATAAGCTTCTTGAGGCCCAGCGTCTTGAACAGCGAACTCGCTACGATTTGGAAATGATGAAAGAGATTGGTTTTTGTTCAGGGATTGAAAATTACTCCCGCCATTTAACACTTCGCCCACCGGGAGCTACACCATATACACTTATAGACTACTTTCCGAAAGATTTTCTATTAATTGTCGATGAAAGTCATGTCACATTGCCGCAAGTACGTGGAATGTATAACGGAGACCAAGCTCGAAAAGGCACATTGGTGGAACATGGTTTCCGGTTGCCGTCCGCATTGGATAATCGTCCTCTAAAATTCGAGGAATTTGAAAAGAAAGTGCATAATGCTATTTATGTTTCAGCAACTCCAGGACCTTATGAAATTGAGCATACACCTGAAATGATTGAGCAAATTATTCGACCAACGGGGCTGCTTGATCCAACAATTGATATAAGGCCTATTAATGGTCAAATTGATGATTTGATTTATGAAATAAATGAACGGATAAAAAAGAATGAACGTGTACTCATTACGACACTTACGAAAAAGATGTCCGAGGACTTGACTGATTATTTAAAAGAGATTGGGCTTAAAGTTCAGTACCTTCATTCGGAAATAAAAACACTTGAACGCATTGAAATTATTCGTGAGTTACGGCTTGGAACATACGATGTGTTGGTCGGTATAAACCTCTTACGTGAAGGTATTGATATTCCAGAAGTTTCTCTTGTAACAATCTTAGATGCAGATAAAGAAGGGTTCCTTCGTTCTGAACGCGCTTTGATCCAAACAATTGGTCGTGCTGCAAGAAATTCTAATGGTCATGTTATTATGTATGCAGATCGAATGACGGATTCAATGACGAAGGCGATTAGTGAAACGCAGCGTCGTAGGGATATACAGAATGCGCATAATATTAAATATGGCATTACCCCAACGACAATCATAAAAGAAGTACGAGATGTAATTCGTGCAACACAAGTGGCAGAAGAAGAGGAGTCTTATTTTGAGAAACTGACGAAAGGTAAAAAGATTACGAAAGATGAAAAGATAAAGCTCTTAGTAGTCCTAGACAAAGAGATGAAAGCTGCGGCAAAAGCACTTGAATTCGAACGGGCTGCACAATTGCGAGATACTATTTTGGAACTGAAAGCGGAGAGGTGAGTCCAATGAGAAATAAAGAAATCATCATACAGGGTGCAAGAACACATAATTTGAAAAATATTGACGTAAATATACCAAGGGACCAACTCGTTGTAATGACGGGTCTTTCCGGATCAGGGAAGTCTTCTCTTGCTTTCGATACAATTTACGCGGAAGGACAACGGAGATATGTAGAATCATTGTCTTCTTATGCCCGTCAGTTTTTAGGGCAAATGGACAAGCCGGATGTGGATGTAATTGAGGGTTTATCTCCTGCAATTTCAATTGACCAAAAGACAACAAGTCGCAATCCCCGTTCAACTGTTGGAACTGTAACCGAAATCTATGATTATTTACGTTTGCTATACGCACGTGTTGGTAAACCGATTTGTCCGATACACGGCACGGAAATATCGTCACAAACAATCCAACAAATGGTCGATCGACTTATGGAATTACCATCACGGTCAAGACTCCAAATACTTGCGCCAATCGTTTCGGGTCGCAAAGGTGCGCATGTGAAACTTCTCGAAGACATTCGAAAAGAAGGTTATGTACGTGTTCGAGTGAATGGTGAAATCATTGATTTAGACGATACGATTGAGTTGAATAAAAATAAGAAGCATAATATCGAAGTTGTTATCGACCGAATTGTTATGAATGATGACATCGCGGCACGTCTAAGCGATTCGTTAGAATCGGCACTACGTCTCGCAGAAGGAACTGTATTAGTGGATGTTATTGATGGGGAAGAAATTCTATTTAGCGAACACCATGCATGTCCACTGTGTGGATTTTCGATTGGGGAACTTGAACCACGTATGTTTTCATTTAACAGTCCATTTGGTGCGTGTGGAGAATGCGACGGCCTTGGAACGAAACTTGAAGTCGATATAGAACTCGTCATTCCGGATTATTCTTTATCTTTAAAAAAGCACGCAATTGCACCGTGGGAACCGACCAGTTCGCAGTATTATCCAGAGTTATTAAAAACCGTAGCAAAGCACTATGGAATTTCAATGGCAACACCTGTAGGGAAACTTTCAGAGGAACAACTTGATGTAATTTTAAATGGTTCCAAAGATGAAAAGATTCGTTTTCGTTATACAAATGAATTTGGCGGGACGCGTGATAGTGATATTTACTTTGAAGGGGTACTATCCAATATTGCTAGAAGATATAAAGAAACTTCATCAGATTATATCCGAGACCAAATGGAGAAATATATGGCACAACAACCATGTCCGACATGTAATGGTTACCGTCTAAAAGAAGAGTCTCTAGCTGTTAAAGTGAATGATGTTCATGTAGGGAAAGTGACAGAGCTTTCCATTATAGAAGCTGACCGCTTTTTTAAAGGGTTAAAGTTATCTGAAAAAGACACGAAGATTGCTGCACTTATTTTGCGAGAAATAGCTGAACGACTTGGATTCCTAATTAATGTTGGCTTAGATTATTTAACATTATCAAGAGCATCAGGAACGCTCTCTGGAGGAGAAGCTCAGCGAATACGACTCGCGACTCAAATTGGCTCTAGACTGACTGGTGTCCTTTATATTTTAGATGAACCATCAATAGGTCTTCACCAACGTGATAATGATCGTTTGATTGGAACTCTTAAAAATATGCGGGATATTGGTAATACGTTAATTGTTGTTGAGCATGATGAAGACACGATGATGGCGGCAGATTACTTGATTGACATGGGCCCTGGTGCGGGTGCTGACGGCGGAGAAGTCGTTTCCGCAGGAACACCAACAGAAGTAATGAACGACCCCAAATCGTTGACGGGGAAGTATTTAAGTGGTGAAAAGTTTATTCCATTGCCGCTAAAAAGACGTAAGTCGGATGGTCGGAAAATAACGATAAAAGGTGCTGCTGAAAACAACTTAAAGAATGTCAATGTAGACATTCCCCTTGGTCAATTTATTGCTGTAACAGGTGTTTCTGGTTCAGGAAAAAGTACATTGGTAAATGAAGTCTTATATAAAGTGCTCGCTCAGAAGTTGAACCGGTCAAAACAAAAACCTGGGCAATATAAATCGGCTACAGGTTTAGAAGAACTTGAAAAGGTAATTGAAATAGATCAGTCTCCAATTGGCCGAACACCTAGATCGAATCCGGCAACCTATACGAGTATGTTTGACGATGTGCGTGACGTATACGCTTCTACGAATGAAGCAAAAGTACGTGGCTATAAAAAAGGTCGTTTTAGTTTCAACGTAAAAGGAGGTCGCTGTGAAGCGTGTCGCGGTGACGGTATCATTAAAATTGAAATGCATTTTTTGCCAGATGTTTATGTACCTTGTGAAATTTGTCACGGAAAACGTTATAATCGCGAAACGCTTGAAATCCGCTATAAAGGTAAAAATATTGCCGATGTATTAGATATGACTGTAGAAGATGCACTTCTCTTTTTCGAGAATATCCCAAAAATAAGTCGGAAACTTCAAACGATTTTAGATGTTGGGCTTGGTTATATTAAGCTTGGCCAGTCCGCGACGACATTGTCGGGGGGAGAAGCTCAACGTGTGAAACTTGCATCAGAGCTTCATAAACGCTCGAATGGAAAATCATTTTATATTCTAGACGAACCAACGACCGGTCTTCACACATATGACATTGAAAAACTACTTGTAGTGTTACAAAGACTCGTCGATACCGGAAATACTGTACTTGTCATCGAACACAATTTAGATGTCATCAAAACCGCAGACCATATAATAGATTTAGGTCCAGAAGGCGGAGACAAAGGCGGACAAATAATTGCGACCGGTACACCGGAAAAAATTGCGAAATCAGATGTTTCCTATACAGGTCATTATTTAAAATTAACACTTGAACGGGACCGAAAGCGGATGGAAGCAAAAGTCGAAGCAGCAGAATCAATCTGAAAATGAAACCTTTTCTAGATTCAATCGTATATATACACATAAGAGGAAAACGGAGAAATCCGAAAAAAGCTATTAGGAGGCTGAATCATGCAAAGCGAACGGAAACGAATTTTAACAATGCTTGAAGACGGGATAATTACTACAGAAGATGCTTTAACACTTCTTGAAAAGTTAGGAAAGTCTCAACCTACGAGTGATAAAGAAACTACCGGACAAAAAGCTGAAGAGTCGACAACGCCTAATGATGAGTTTGATACTAAAGATACTAAGTCTAACGGGGAACAATCGGAAGAACCTTCCATGGAAGACTTTCTAGATGATTTGAAGAAAGACTTTTCACATGTTGGTGATCGATTTATGCAATTCATGCAATCTGCCGTCCAAAAAGTAAAAACATTTGATTTTGAAACGCCTTTTGGTCATGCATTTTCATTTAATCACACAATCTCAAAAACTGCAGATGGAATCGAAGAAGTTCTCGTTGATATTGATAATGGGAAAGTTACGATTCACTGTGGAGAAGAGAATGAGGTTCGAGCGGATTTTACGGTGAAAACCTACAGCTCTGAATCCGAGGAAATTGCAAAAAATGAATTTCTTGATAAAATCCTTGTCGTTAAAGATGAGAATAAACTTATGGTGTCTAGTAATATGAAAATGACTCAAGTAAATTTAAATCTTTATATTCCTAAAAAGAATTATGATAAAATTTCTGCACGTTTATTAAATGGCTCGTTTAAAATGAATGACGTTGAAGCTAATAAAGTCCGTGTGAAAACGGCTAATGGTAAAATTGGTATTTCTAATCTTACTTTTAAAGAAGCAGAGTTTGAAACCGTGAATGGTTCCATTGATCTGAACGGATTAATAGGGACTACTTTGGAAGCGGAGACGTTAAATGGACGTGTTTACATTGACGGTCTACTAAAGAATGTTGAAGCTCAATCTCTAAGTGGACATGTCGTTGTGACTACAACGGATTCTAATGCGGAAAGAATAGAAGCGAAAACGATGAGTGGTTCAGTTGAAATATACATTCCTTCTGATATTTCATTGTCTGGAGAAATTGCTTCGAACATGGGGCGACTTGATTTACAATTAGGGGATGTAAACCGTACAAAAGAGTCGGAACAATTATTCCAACGATCCATCCGTTTTAAAAAGGAAATAGATAATGAAAAGTCACTGCATATTTTTGGTGAAGCGAAAACAGGTTCTGTACTTGTTTGCTATAACGCAAAGCATCTATAAAAAAAACCGGTTCACACACATTAGTATTTTGTGTGTGAACCGGTTTTTTTATCCAATAGTAATCTAAATACCCTTCATCACTTCCTATATAGAATAAATCCGCAATTAGAGGACATCTTCTCTTATTATGTTAAAATGAATAAATATGTGTAGTAGGGTAAGTTAAATCAATTGGAGGAATGTTAATGTCTTATGTACTTGTTAAAAAGATACAAGATAGATTTTCACTTCAGCTTAAGGCGGGAGAAGAAGGACTTGGAAGAAAGATATATAATAGTGATATTTCTCGTCCTGGACTAGAGATGGCCGGATATTTCACATTTTATCCATCGGAGAGAATTCAAGTGCTTGGTAAAACGGAATTATCTTTTTTTAATGGGCTTGAAAAAGCAGACCGAATTGATCGGATGGAACGTCTTTGCACGGATGTGACTCCGGCTATTATTACCGCGAATGGAATGGAAGTTCCTGAAGAGTTATTTGCCGCGGCTCATAAAATGGGCATTCCAGTCTTTAGTACAAGTATTGCAACAACAAGATTTTCAGGGATGCTGGCAAACTTTTTAGAGAGTAAACTTGCGCCTATGACAGCGGTTCATGGAGTTTTAGTGGACGTATATGGAATCGGGATCCTTATTACTGGGAAAAGCGGTATTGGTAAAAGTGAAACAGCACTTGAATTAGTGAAAAGAGGACACCGTCTCGTCGCTGATGATCTTGTTGAAATTAGACAAGTAGCTGAAAACATATTAATTGGGACTTCGCCAGAGCTCATAGAGCATTTGTTGGAAATCCGCGGTGTAGGAATAATTGATATGATGACATTGTTTGGTGCAAGTGCAATAAAAGGAGATATTCGAATTTCGATTGTTCTTGAACTGGAAGACTGGATATTGGAAAAAACATATGATCGACTAGGGCTTGATGAAGAAAAAATTAAAATCATTGGTACAGAACTAACTAAATTAACCGTTCCCGTTCGTCCTGGGCGTAACTTGGCAGTTATTATAGAAGTTGCTGCGATGGATTACCGCCTGAAAAGATTAGGCGTCAATGCTGCAAAAGAGTTTTCTGATAAACTGGATAATGTAATTGGAAGTAGACCAAGTCAGATGGACGGAGAGGAGTAAGATACTACATATGATTAACTTACTAGCAATAAATCCAATTGCATTTTCACTTGGATCTTTAGAAGTACGTTGGTACGGAATTTTAATCGCACTTGGCATTGTGCTTGCTTTTATCGTTGTTCAGCGTGAAATGGTGAAGCGAGGGATGCATGCCGATTTTCTTACTGACCTGCTCATTTGGGCGGTCCCTATCGCGATTATAAGTGCACGAATTTACTATGTTATTTTCTCTTGGGATTATTATAAAGATAATCTTGGCCAAGTTCTTCAAATTTGGGAAGGTGGAATTGCGATACACGGTGCATTGATTGGTGCATTTATCACAACTTACTTTTATACGAAACGTCGTGGAGTTTCTTTCTGGAAAGTAGTTGATATTGCAGCCCCGGGTCTTCTTATTGGCCAAATTATTGGTCGTTGGGGAAACTTTATGAACCAAGAAGCACATGGTGGGCCCGTCTCAGAGAACTTTTTAAATAATACGATTATCCCTGATTGGATAATGAACCAAATGACAATAAAAGGTGTAACTTATCATCCAACATTCCTTTATGAATCCTTGTGGAACCTGGTTGGACTTGTCATCATCATTTTATTACGTAAAGTAGTTTTGAAAAGAGGGGAAATGTTCCTGTTCTACCTAGTTTGGTATTCAGTAGGTAGGTTTTTCATAGAAGGAATGCGGACCGATAGTTTGTATGTTATCGGCGAACTGCGGGCGGCACAACTTGTGTCTGTAGTAACAATTATTGTTGGAATAGTGATTTTCATTGTCAGACGTTATGTTCAGAAAGTGAAGTTAACTTATCAGGATAAATAAAAACAGTATTAAAAAATTGAAGACACTACAAAAACACTTGGGTTTCCTGTGTTGTCGCTACTTATAATGCATGTTGTGACAGCATTTGTCTGGAGGCGAAGAGAACAACAGAGAGAGAAAGAGGGTACGATAGCAGATGGTTAAACCAATTAATACTTTATTATTCGATTTTGATGGTACATTACTGGACACAAACGAGTTGATCATCCAAACATTTCAGCACGTTCTTGGTAATCATTATCCAGGAAAATATGAGAGAGTTGATATATTAAAATTTCTTGGTCCAACGTTGCATGAATCCTTTAATTCAGTGAATCCTGAAAAGACGGAGATAATGATTCAAGAATACAGAGCATGGAATATAATGATGCACGATGAGCTTGCAAAAGAGTTTGATGGCGTTTCAGAGACCTTGAATCTGTTGAAAGCAGCAGGTATGAAGATGGCGATTGTTTCCACAAAGAAAAAAGACATGGTCCTTAAAGGGATTGAACTCCTTGATGTAGATGGGATATTCGACGTTGTAATTGGTATGGATGATGTTGCAAAAACGAAACCCGATCCAGAACCAATTTTACTTGCACTTGAAAAATTGGAAGCCGAAAAAGAAAATGCTCTAATGATTGGTGATAACTATCATGATATTGAAGGCGGTCAGAATGCAGGAGTACGTACTGCTGGAGTGTCGTGGTCTATAAAAGGGGAAGAATTTTTACAAAATTATCATCCCGATTTTATGCTTCATCATATTTCGGATTTATTTGAAATTATTAAACAGGCAGAAAATTGAGAAGGACAGAACGGTACGCTGCAAAAGGTGGAGCAAATTCCCTTTGGCATATATATAAAACGGTATCCTTTTTTAAAGTAGCTAAAAACTTTGCTGTTATACAGGTGTCGCGATATACACCGTTCATACCTGTAAAGAACTTTTTGTTTCGTTTTTTCTTGAAAATGGATATCGGTGAAAAAGCTTCTTTTGCTTTAATGGTGATGCCGGATGTGATGTTTCCTGAACGCATAAAAGTTGGAGAAAATTCGATTATCGGTTTCAATACAACGATTCTTGCACATGAATATTTGATTGATGAATACCGTATTGGTGACGTTGTGATTGGGAAAAATGTATTAATTGGTGCAAATTCTACGATTCTTCCAGGCATTGAAATTGGAGACGGAGCGATTATATCCGCGGCTACACTTGTTAATTGTGATATACCACCAGGAGTATTTGCCGGGGGAAATCCCGTGAAAATTATTTTTACAAAAGAGCAAATGGAAGAACGCTTAGCTTCATCTAGGGTTGGTTTGACTCCTTTCAAATGAGGTTAAATTGTGGCGTATGTTGTGTTACTTTTAGGTAAAGTGTTGAAAAGGAATTGCATGAACTGAACTTATGGTATAATAGGAATAATAACGGGAAGGAACGTCTGATACGTTCCTTCTTATTTTTTCGGGGGAATATAAATGAACAATAAGCGTGCGATGAATGATAAAAAAGTAATTTCGTTCATTCCGGACGGTGAATTTTATTATGAAAAAGCGATTCTTGCAATGCAACGTGATCGTCTTGAAGATGCACATAAATATTTAAAGAGGGCGATAGAGCTCAGTCCAAATGATCCGCGAATACTTATGCAGTACGGTGTGCTCGTAATGGAAGAAGGCCGTTTTGAAGAAGCTCATGAACTTCTGTTGTATTCTCATGAAATCGATGAAACAAATATAGAAAACATTTTTTACTTGGCAGAAATACATGCACATTTAGGGTTGCTTCGCGATGCCAAAGTGTATGCCCAAAAATACATCTCGATGGATCCAGATGGACCTTTTGCTGATGAGTCTTTAGAAATCATTGATTTTGCGGAGCAAGAGGATGCATTCTATGATGAGGACGAGGTAAGAGATGGTGAAGTATATTTTCTGCAGGAAAAAGCACGCCGTTTAATGGAATCCGGTGATTTTAAAAAAGCTACAAATTTATTGGAATCGATTATTGAAGATCATCCTGATTTCTGGGCGGCTTATAATAATTTAGCACTTGCTTACTTTTATGTCGGAGAAACCGAAAAAGCAAGTGTGCTTCTTCACGACGTTTTAAAACAAAACAAAGGTAATCTTCATGCACTTTGTAATTTAGCTGTTTTTTACTATTACGAAAAGAAAGAGGAAGAACTAGAATCTCTTCTTTCGTTACTTATTAAAATTAAACCTTATGTTATTGAGCATAGATATAAATTAGGTGCAACGTTCGCATTAGTTGGAAGACATAAAGAAGCATTTAGTTGGTTAAGAAGTCTTCAAAAGCGTGGATTTGAAGGGGATTCCGGTTATTACTTTTGGTTAGCCCATGCCGCTTATTTTTCGGGCCATGAGGACATCGCACGCGAAGCATTTACTACACTTATTGAAATAGACCCTACTAAAGAAGGCTATGAACCGTGGAAAGACGTGGAGGATGATATCGGTATTCATTCGCTTGAGCAGGATCGTGAGTTTTTACTTGCCAAAATACGAAATGAATATCGAAGTGAGAGAATGTTTGGATTTTATTTGCTTGGAAAGTCAGGTCATAAGCAAGAAATAATTTCCCATCCATCTTATATTGATGTCGATAGTTTAAGTTCGTTGGAACAACTCTTCCTAGCAAGTGGTCTTGAGTATGAATTTATGCCAAGGTCAACATTTGACAAAGAGTTCATGAAAGCACTTGAAACGACAGAAATACTTTATGAAAAGTATAGACCTTTGAACCGCCAAGCAACGCATTTATTTCAAATGTGGTTTACACTTTGTGAAAGTGCACTAACTAAATCCTATCCGTTTCGAAATCCTCAGGCTCTTGCAGCGGCAGTAGACTATATGTTTCAATCCGCTCGATATACAGGGATAACGAAAACAGCCACTGCAAAAGAGTACGGTATTTCTATTCCGACTTTAACCAAGTATGTAAATGAACTGATTGAGTTCTTGCCACACTTTGATGGCGTGTAAGTCTCAAGACAGGCAGAAAAGTTGAATAGGTACTCTAAATCTTATAAGATTTGGTTGTAAATGTTGTTGAGGAGGAAGTTTAGATGACGACAGAAAAAATATACGATGTCATAATTATTGGTGCTGGACCAGCCGGACTAACAGCTGCAGTTTATACATCCCGTGGAAATTTATCTACACTTATGCTTGAACGTGGTATGCCAGGTGGTCAAATGGCTAACACTGAAGATATTGAAAACTATCCAGGTTTTGAACATGTACTTGGGCCGGATTTATCGACAAAAATGTTTGATCATGCCCGTAAATTCGGTGCCGAATATGCGTACGGTGATGTAACTGAAATAATAGATGGAGAAAGTTACAAGACTATTATTGCTGGTGCTAACCAGTTTAAAACACGTTCAATTATTATTACAACGGGTGCAGAATATAGAAAAATGGGTGTTCCAGGTGAAGCGGAGCTTACCGGACGCGGTGTAAGTTATTGTGCGGTATGTGATGGTGCGTTTTTCCGAGGCAAAGAGATTATTGTTGTCGGTGGTGGAGACTCGGCCATTGAAGAAGGTTCATATTTGACTCGCTTCGCAGACAAAGTAACTGTTGTTCACCGTCGCGATCAGCTACGGGCCCAAAAAATTATTCAAGACCGTGCATTTGCTAATGAAAAGATGGAATTTATTTGGAATACAACAATTAAGCAAGTGAATGACAAGGATGGGAAAGTTGGTTCTGTTACATTACAATCTACTGTTGATGGTTCTGAAAAGGAATTTGAAACAGAAGGAATGTTTGTCTATGTAGGAATGAATCCGTTAACGAAACCATTTGAAAAGCTTGGTATTCTAGACGAAAACGGTTATATTAATACAAATGAAATTATGGAAACATCTGTACCAGGTATTTATGCAGCTGGGGATGTTCGCGAGAAACTGTTGCGTCAAATAGTGACCGCAACAGGCGATGGCAGTATTGCAGCTCAAGCAGTTCAGAAATACGTTGAGGAACTTTTGGAGAAAATTGGTGCGGAAGTTTAATCTGCAATTAATTTATTTAATAAATCCTTAACATGACTGTAACAAGACTGCAACATGAGTGGGGTATAGTAGTATTATCAATTGACCCCCCTTTTGATATAGCAAAAACTATGGCTGCTACCGATTTAATTCGGTTAGCAGCCACTTTTTTGTCTTTCTAATGTCGTTTAGCACATTAAAGATGTATAATGGCACTATACATGCAAATAAAGTGGGGATGTAAAATGCAAAGAATAGCAAATTTACTCGTTCTTAAAAACGATAATGTATTGTTATTGAAAAAACCAAGACGTGACTGGTATGTTGCACCTGGTGGTAAAATGAATCCAGGTGAATCCATATACGATGCAGCGGTTAGAGAATTTACAGAAGAAACAGGAGTTCAGCCAATTAATCCACATCTAAAAGGTGTCTACACAATGGTGATTACCGAGGCGATTGAAAAACCGACTATAGATGAATGGATGTTGTATACATTTCTTGCAAGGGATTTGTCGGGAACACCTTTTGAGAATACTACAGAAGGCATTCTCGAGTGGCATCCCGTAGAAAGCTTACGAACGCTTCCAATGGCGGAAGGTGATCGAACTAATTTACTTTTTGCCGCCTATCAATCCGGATTACAGTATGGGACATTTTTTTATACAGAACAATTCGAACTGTTAAAAGAGGAAATTCAAAACTCTTTGGAAGGTGATATAAAATGACGGAAGAAAAAGCTTACAATAAAGATGTTGAATTAGTTATTATTACCGGTATGTCAGGTGCTGGTAAAACAGTGGCTATACAAAGCTTCGAAGATCTAGGGTTTTATTGCATCGATAATTTACCTCCAGAGCTACTTGTAACATTTCTTGATTTGATGATGAAATCAAACAACCAAATGAGACGAATTGCAGCTGTAATGGATACCAGGGGAGGAAATCTGTTCGACTCTCTTATGGGCGCTTTAGATAATTTGTTGAAAATGAAAGGGCTTTCCTCTCAAATATTATTCTTAGAAGCAGATGATGAATCTCTAGTCAGACGCTATAAGGAGAGTAGACGGTCACACCCGCTCTCAGAAGGTGGATTGCCACTAGAAGGAATACGTAAAGAGCGTCTGTTATTATCTGAACTAAAAGGGCGAGCCAGGTCCATTTACAACACATCTAATTTAAAGCCAAGAGAATTTCGAGAGAAAATCGTTTCTGAATTTTCCTCTAGTGGAGAATCAATTTTCACAGTGAATTTCGTTTCGTTTGGTTTTAAACATGGTATGCCCATCGATGCAGACGTTGTTTTTGATGTGAGATTTTTACCAAATCCGTTTTATATTCAGGAATTAAAACATAAAACTGGGTTGCAAAAAGACGTGTCCGATTATGTGCTTAAATGGTCAGAAACTCAAATTTTAATTGAAAAATTAACAGACCTATTTTCCTTTGTAATTCCTCAATATAAAAACGAAGGTAAATCACAAGTCGTTATTGCATTTGGTTGCACCGGAGGTCAACATCGTTCTGTAACACTTGCAGAATTCTTCGGTAAGCGATTTGAGAATGACTACCGAACTTTAATAACCCATCGTGATGTTGAAAATAGAAAGGTTTGACGTCATGACACAATCCGATAACATAAAAAAGATTGTCATCTTAGGTGGCGGAACTGGATTGGCTACTTTATTGCGTGGTCTAAAAAAATATCCTGTAGATTTGACTGCGGTAGTTACTGTAGCCGATGATGGGGGAAGTTCTGGAAGACTCCTTGATGAATACGACATACCACCCCCGGGTGATGTGCGGAATGTAATGGCTGCATTATCGGATGTGGAGCCCCTTATTGAGCGTATGTTCCAATATCGTTTTTCTAGTTCAGAAGATTTGAAAGGGCACTCTTTAGGTAATCTGATGTTAGCTGCACTAACAGATATTACAGGTGATTTTGCAAGGGCTGTTGAGCAAATGAGCCGTGTTCTTAATATTAAAGGTAAGGTCCTTCCCGCTGCTAACCAAAGAATTACGTTGCACGCTGAACTAGAAGATGGGACAATTGTGACAGGGGAGTCAAAGATACCCGTGTACGGCCGGAAAATCCAAAGGGTCTACATGACTCCAGAAGAAGTTGAACCGCTACCAGAAACGGTTGAAGCCATAATGGCCGCCGACATCGTCATCTTTGGTCCAGGAAGTTTATATACGAGTATATTGCCAACGATATTAGTAAAAGCGATTCGCGATGCGGTATTAACATGCAGTGCGAAGAAAGTATATATTTGTAATCTCACAACACAAGCTGGTGAAACATATCGGTATACAGCCTCTCAACATGTTCAAGCACTTTATGAACATGCGGGAAAAGCATTTATTGATACTATTTTATTAAATAACGCTGATTTCTCGAGTTATTTTAATGATGGACCACCTTGGCCTGTTGAAAACGATCATTCTGCTCTAAAAAAATTAGTTCCCAATATTGTAATGAAGGATATCGTAGCTTTTATCGATGGCGGAATTCGACATAAATCGGACGAAGTTGCAGAATGGATTATCGATTATATGAATGAATCTGTAAAGAAGAAATAGAGATAATTCTTCGAAGGAAGGGGGATATCATGTCTTTCGCATCAAGAACCAAGAAAGAGTTAACCCAAATTGAAGGTAAGGATTGCTGTGTAAAAGCAGAAGTTTCCGCATTCATTCGAATGAATGGTGCTTTATCATTTTCAAATAAACAACTTAGTCTTGACGTACAAACAGAAAATGCAGCAATTGCAAGGCGACTGTATTCGAACTTGAAACATCTTTATACTTATAAATTAGAATTACTTGTTCGAAAAAAAATGCGACTTAAAAAGAACAACGTCTACATATGTAGAATTCGAGATGGCGCGAAACCACTTTTGGAGGATTTAATGATTTTGAAGGGGACATTTGAATTTAAAAATGAAATATCCTCAGATTTAATTAAAAAGAAATGTTGTCAACGTGCCTATTTACGTGGTGCGTTCCTTGCAGGAGGATCTGTCAATAATCCAGAGACATCTTCATATCATTTAGAAATTTTCTCGTTTTATAAAGAACATAGTGAAGCGCTCGTTGACCTAATGAATACTTTTCATTTAAATGCAAAGTCAATTGAACGAAAAAATGGGTATATCACTTACTTGAAGGAAGCGGAGAAGATATCAGATTTCCTAAGCCTTATTGGTGCCCATGTGGCACTTATGAAGTTTGAAGACGTGCGTATACTAAGAGATATGAGAAACAGTGTAAACCGACTCGTAAACTGCGACACCGCTAATATGAATAAAACAATTGGAGCAGCCCAGCGTCAAGTTGGGAATATACAGCTCATTGAAAACACCATTGGACTTGATCAATTACCGGATAGGCTTCAAGAAATTGCAAGACTTCGAGTTGAAAATCAAGATATTACACTTAGGGAACTAGGTGAACTTGTTACAAGTGGAGCAGTAAGTAAATCTGGTGTAAACCATCGTTTAAGAAAAATAGAAGAAATTGCAGATAACCTTCGTAATGGAGGAATAGGTATCAGCTAAGTAGATGCCGTAAAGAGGAGTGAAATGTAAATGGCAGAGAAAATAGTGGAAGTTAGAATTAAACCAGGTCTACAAGCACGTCAAGCAGCCTTATTTGTTCAAGAGGCGAACCGGTATGTAGCTGATATATTTTTGAGAAAAGACGATCGACAAGTAAATGCAAAAAGTATTATGGGTATTATGAGTCTTGCAATTGCGTATGGTACAGAAATCACTTTAATAGCAGATGGTAATGACGAAGAACAAGCCTTGCTTTCGTTAGCCGATTTTGTTGAAAAGGAAAGCTAATTATTTGATGACGGTACCGTTTCCAATTATTAAAAAATTGTCTGGAAGCGGTGTCTAGTTGTAAAAAAAAACCGACCTTTTAAAGGATCGGTTTTGTTATAACTTATTTTTCTTCTTTTTTCATATCACTACGTGTAATAATATGATCGATTAAACCATACTCTTTTGCACGTTCTGCAGTCATGAAATTATCCCGTTCTGTGTCTTTTGCGATAACGTCAACAGGTTGCCCTGTGCGTTCAGATAGGATTGCATTTAGTTTTTCACGAAGGAAAAGAATTCGTCTTGCTGCGATTTCAATTTCAGTCGCTTGACCTTGCGCACCACCAAGTGGTTGGTGAATCATTACTTCCGCGTTAGGAAGGGAGTAGCGTTTGCCCTTCGTTCCAGCCGCAAGAAGAAAAGCACCCATAGATGCAGCCATACCGATACAAATTGTTTGAATATCGGGCTTAATAAATTGCATTGTGTCAAATATTGCCATACCAGCCGTAATGCTTCCGCCTGGGCTATTGATGTAGATTGAGATGTCTTTTTCAGGATCCTCAGCTTCTAGGAATAATAGTTGTGCAACGATTGAGTTCGAAACATTATCGTCAATTCCAGTTCCAAGCATGATGATACGGTCTTTTAGTAAGCGGGAATAAATATCATACGCGCGTTCCCCACGATTCGTTTGTTCAATTACTGTAGGTATTAAAACCATTCCAATTCCTCCTTCAGTTCAACTGTAAGTTTATCATACATAGTATGGTCAATGAAGGTCAAATATAACGCCTATAAAAAAAGAACTTGCTTTCAATACACATCATTAGTATAATAAATCTTGTCGCTTCATTATTAATAATACTTATGGCCCTCGTGGTGCAACGGATAGCACGTGAGCCTCCGAAGCTTAAGATGTGAGTTCGATTCTCGCCGAGGGCATACGGGAATAGCGTAGGTATGGCGTTTGTAGGCGTTGGCACTATGCAACCTACGCGCTATTCTATCGCCTATAATAGCACGGTACGGGTAACACGCAACCCACACGAACCTCCGTTTGATTTACGTAGAAATACGTAAATCAAACGGAGGTTTTTTATTGTCTAGGAAGACTAGATGAATTTTTCCTGTGGATGACGTATAAAAGCACTTGCTTATATAAGCATATAATTATATACTTTTGAGTAACGGGAGGGATGGTATATGAATACAACATTAACGATTGATCTGCAACGGGCGTCACAACTATTAAAATTGCTAGGAGATCCGACGCGATTGACGATGATGAAGTTACTTCAGTCACATGAATGCTGTGTTTGTGAATTTGTTGAGATTTTTGAAATGAGTCAGCCGGCGATTAGCCAGCACTTACGTAAACTTAGAGATATTAAAGTAGTGAATGAAGAACGCAGGGGTCAATGGATTTTCTTTTCGATTAATAAAAATCATGAAGATTATCCGTTTATTAAAAGTATCCTTGAACATCTTCCGGAACAGAACGAATCAATCGCTGAACTGGAGGCACAAGGACTTCGAGTTTGTTGTCAATAAGGAGGAGAATGCAAGTTGGTTTCAGTTATTACCGCATCAATGATTTTTATCATTACACTTATTTTTGTCATCTGGCAGCCCAGAAACTTATCTATAGGATGGTCTGCATGTATTGGCGCAGTCGTTGCATTGTTATTAGGTGTAGTTAATTTTCAGGACGTTATCGATGTTACTGGCATTGTATGGAATGCCACGCTTGCTTTTGTGGCAATCATTATTATCTCATTAATCTTAGACGAAATTGGTTTCTTCGAATGGTCTGCCCTACATATGGCTCGATTAGCCAGAGGCAGTGGACTTCGCATGTTTGTTTACGTTAGCCTTTTAGGTGCACTCGTTGCTGCTTTATTTGCAAACGATGGTGCCGCTCTAATTCTCACGCCGATTGTACTTGCAATGGTACGAAATTTGAATTTCAATGAAAAGATGATTTTCCCATTTATTATTGCCAGTGGTTTTATAGCTGATACTACTTCATTACCACTAGTCGTGAGTAACTTAGTCAATATCGTTTCAGCAGACTTTTTCGGTATTGGTTTTGTGGAATACGCTTCACGTATGATTGTCCCGAATTTATTTGCATTAGTTGCAAGTATTTTGGTATTGTTGCTATTTTTCCGTAAAAGTATTCCTAAAAAGTATGATGTTTCAGCTCTAAAAGAACCAAAGGATGCAATAAAAGATATAAAGTTATTTCGCCTAGCTTGGGTGATCTTAGGCGTATTACTCGTAGGTTATTTCTCGAGTGGAATTACGGGACTGCCCGTATCTATTATTGCTGGGATTACAGCCATCTTCTTTATGCTTATGGCGCAAAGAAGTTCTGCTGTCCACACGAAGCAAGTACTAAAAGGAGCTCCTTGGGCAATCGTATTCTTTTCAGTTGGGATGTACGTGGTCGTTTATGGATTACGGAATGCTGGACTGACAGGTATCTTAGCAGATGTTATTCAAATGGCAGCCAATCAAGGAATGTTTGTAGCAACGATTTCGATGGGCTTTATTGCAGCAATCTTATCTTCGATTATGAATAATATGCCTACAGTTATGATCAATGCGTTAGCCATTTCAGAAACGACGACTTCGGGTCCTATTCGCGAAGCATTGATTTATGCAAATATCATTGGGTCAGATTTAGGTCCTAAAATAACGCCAATCGGTTCTTTGGCCACTTTACTATGGTTGCATGTACTGTCTCAAAAAGGTGTGAAAATTTCTTGGGGTAGCTATTTTAAAATTGGTATACTCTTAACAGTTCCTACACTTCTGATTACACTAATCGGACTTTATTTATGGCTGTCATTCATACAATAAAAAACGAAAAGAGGATTTTATTATGTCGATAAAAACACTTTATTTCTTATGTACAGGCAACTCATGCCGTAGCCAAATGGCTGAAGGTTGGGGGAAAAAATATCTTGGTGAAGAATGGCAAGTTCTAAGCGCTGGAATTGAGGCGCACGGGGTTAATCCAAGTGCTGTTAAAGCAATGAATGAAGCCGGCATAGATATTTCGACTCAAACTTCGGATATTATTGATCAACAAATATTAAACAATGCGGATTTTATTGTCACGCTTTGTGCAGATGCAGATGATAAGTGTCCGATTACACCAGTACATATTAAACGTGAGCATTGGGGATTCGATGACCCAGCAAAAGCAAAAGGAACGAATGAAGAGAAATGGGCGTTCTTCCAACGTGTACGCGATGAAATTGGTGCAAGAATTGAACACTTCGCTAAAACAGGAGAATAAGCAAAACAAGCCGTGAATACCGATCACGGCTATCTTTCATCAATATGAACGAGAATTTCTATAAACAAACAGTCGTAGTCTATTTAATACGCTTTATAGCATTGACTTTTTTATTGAGCACAGACATTAAATGGAAAATGTCTGTGTTTTTTATTTGAGGTACAATACACGGCATATTATTTTATATAAAATGCTTCAATGCTTCACGCTTACTCAAAGGTTTCAGTGGATGTTCCGCTACAAATGTATACACAATATTTGGATTTGACTTTGCATATTCTCGTAAAACCCAGCCAATCGCTTTCTGAATAAAGAATTCATTGGATTCCAAATGTTGTTTAATAATATCAAAAAGTAAATCAGTATTCATCGCCTGTTTAAATTTTAATTGATGTAAAATAGCGGCACGGTTTGTCCACATATTATCGGACTGAGACCACTTCAACATTACTTTTTCACCACGCTCAGGATCTTCTTTTACAACATCGCCAACAAACTTCGGTGCAATCGAATCCACACTATCCCACCAAGACTTTGTTTCGATCAATCTGCGTAATTCAGGTAAATCTTCAATCGTCAAATACTTCTTCATTTTATCAAGTAATGCAAATGCCGCATACTGATATTCACGCTCTGGTAAATCATATAGTTTCCATACTTCTTCAAACAGTTGCTCAGGTTCGGGCAAAGCATATTCCGCGAAATATTCTCGTAGCAATTGTTTGCGCAAAGGACTCTTAATCCCTAAGAAAATGAAATTGTTTTTCATATAAGCCGCCATTGGACCTGCTTGTTCCTCATTACAATTCGCCTCGAATTTCTCGATGACACCTTTATAATCCCACGGCTTTTTCAATTAAACCACTCCTAACTTAGTACCAAAAGTGTATCATATATGAAAAGACTTTAAAATTTCTGTTAGTGTCTAAATTGAATACTCAATTTTAAAAATAAAGGAGAGGTACTTTATGAGGATTGAGATAAAAGATCATAATGAAAAATGGTGTCAGATGTTCAAGGACGAATCTTATAAGCTTAAAGAACTTCTTGGTGAAGAGTTAGTTGATATTTATCATATTGGAAGCACTTCTGTTAGTGGTTTAAAGGCTAAGCCAATCATCGACATTATGCCGGTAGTGAGAAAAATTGAAAAAATGGATTCATTTAATAAAAGAATGGAGGATATTGGTTACGAATGTATGGGCGAGTTTGGGATTAAAGGGAGGAGGTACTTTAGAAAAGGTGCAGATATCAGAACACATCAAATGCACGTATTTCAGATAGATAACAAGATAGATATTAATCGTCATCTTGCTGTAAGGGATTACCTACGGACACACCCTGAAGATGCAAGGCAGTATGGTGATATAAAAGAGAGCCTTGCTAAACAATTTCCAAGCGATATTGCATCCTATGCGGATGGTAAAGATGCTTTTGTTAAGGAACTAGAACAAAAAGCGCTCATTTGGTTGGATATGAACTGAATTCTGAAGCTATAGTGGGTGACAAAGTACAGCCAATATACTATGTATAAACTAAATAAACACCCATAAACGTTGTGAAATAGCGTTTGTGAGTGTTTTTTTTGTATGGATGCAATAAGATAAGAAGATTTTTGTTTCATGATAATATCTGTCCTAATAATTAGACAGTGGTAATCATACTATGTTACAACGCGTTTGATATAAAGGGAGGTGATTAAAAGATAAATGTTTGCTGAATTCTATTCATTACTACTAATTAAGGGATGGGAGTAGGTTTATTGAATGCGATTGCACTAGCACTTATTGGTATGTTAATCATGGGTTTAGGGTATCGCTTTTATTCAAAATTTGTTGCTGAAAAGATCTTTCGACTAGATCCCAATTATATTACGCCTGCACATCGTTATAAGGATAATGTGGATTTTGTGCCTACGAATAAATTTGTTCTTTGGGGTCATCATTTCACCTCGGTTGCCGGAGCTGCTCCCATTCTTGGGCCAGCCATAGCGGTATATTGGGGTTGGCTGCCAGCGTTTTTATGGGTTGTTCTTGGAACCGTTTTCGCAGCAGGTGTTCATGATTTTGGAACACTCGTTTTATCGGTTCGAAATAAAGGACAGTCTGTTGGAACATTGGCACATCGATTGATAGGACAGCGTGCAAAAGTATTATTCCTTTTTATTATTTTAATATTAGTGTTAATGATCAATGCTGTTTTTGCCTGGGTCATTTCCAATCTATTTATTAAGTTTCCAGCGAGCGTCTTCCCGGTGTTTATCCAAATACCACTTGCAATTTGGATTGGTCATACGGTTTATAAGAAAAAGGCGAAAATGCTTGTACCGTCATTAATTGCACTTGCAATTATGTATATTGCAGCGATCTTTTCGAGTCAATACAGCTTCCTTCAAATTGATTTGGTGAAGTATATGGGTGGTGCAGACGCGGCGGGCTTATTCGGTCTTGGAGCAATTTCTACCGCTTTCTTCATTTGGATTGTCGTTCTAATGATCTATGTATATATTGCTTCGGTTCTACCGGTTTGGAAGTTATTACAACCGCGTGATTTTATCAACTCGCACCAGCTTGTTGTAGGACTTGGTATTTTGTACTTGGGGCTTCTTTTTGTCAATCCAACTGTTACAGCACCGGCGATGAACACAGTTACCGATGTTTCGTGGTTTCCGCTTCTATTCATAACGATTGCGTGTGGTGCAATTTCAGGATTTCATGGGCTTGTATCTTCTGGAACGAGTTCGAAACAACTAAATAAAGAAACGGATGCACGTTTTGTAGGTTATTTAGGTGCCGTTGGAGAAGGAATCTTGGCTCTTATCGCAATCATTGCGGTTATTACAATCTTTCCAACTAAAGATGCGTTCCTTGCAACGTATTCAAGTTTTGGTGCAGCAAGTGCCGGCGGACTAGGTGTCTTTATTGAAGGTGCTAGTAGTCTTGCTACTGGATTAATGATTCCAGCACATATCGCAACAACAATTGTTTCGATTATCATTGTAAGCTTTGCAGCAACAACACTGGATACATCCGTTCGTTTAATGCGCTACATTATTTCTGAACTCGGTGTGGAATATAAAATTCCTTCTTTGGAGAAAAAGCATGTGGCAACAACAATTGCAGTTATTTCAAGTGCCGCATTAGTACTCATTCCGAAAGGTCCGAATGGTCTTGGATCCGGTGGATATTTACTTTGGCCACTATTTGGTACCGCGAACCAGTTACTGGCAGGAATTAGTTTGTTGTTAATATCCATCTGGTTAAAGCGTCTTGGTCGTAACTATTTAATCACGATTATTCCAATGATTTTCTTAATGAGCATGACGCTTTATGCGATGTTCCAGCAAGTTATTTTCCAGTGGTCGTGGTTTGGAAATGATACGAATATGCTTCTATTCGTATTCGGGGCAATTATATTCGTCTTTGCCGTATGGATCATCTTTACAGCGATATCCGCCTTGTCCGGTAAATCGGATAATCGGATTGTAAATGAAGATGAAGATTGATTAGTTTATTGATTAAATGGGATTGCTTTCAAAGTAATCCCATTTCATATAAGTCTTACGTGGGGTGATTGCATGCTTGATAAATTGAAACTACTGGTTAACTGGTATGAGGAAGTACTTAGTATGCCGCATAGGAGGGAGGTTGCCAGAGAATTAAGAGACGAAGATGATTTGTTTTTTCTTCTTCTATATTCCGAAATGATTGGAATTCCAAATCCCGCTTATTATTACACACTTGAGCTTTATCCTTATATGATTGAAAAATTTCATGATTGGCATTTGCGGATGGGGATGGAGAAATCGCCGATGACTGGTATCCGATGTTGTTAAAATGATTTTTGTTTGGAGCGGAGTGTTGAAATGGAAGTATTAGAGAAAAGCATTATTTTTGTAGGGGGTAAAGGCGGTGTTGGCAAGTCAACGTCGGCGGCAGCAATTGCTTTAAAATTAGCACAAAAAGGATATAAAACTCTACTCATATCCACGGATCCCGCACATAATGTTGGGGACATTTTCGATTTAAAAATAGGTGGGAAAATTAAAGGAATTGTAAAAAACCTTTATGCCCTTGAAATTGACCCGGAAATTGAAACTAATAATTACATTAAAAGTGTGAAAGAAAACATAAAAGGGGTACTCCATTCTGCAATGATGGAAGAAGTGCATCGTCAATTGGACACAGCGAAAGCTTCCCCAGGAGCAGATGAAGCGGCCCTATTCGATAAGTTGATCAGTATTATTTTGGAAGAAAGAGCCAACTTCGACAAACTTATTTTTGATACCGCACCGACCGGCCATACCATTCGTTTACTGTCTTTACCTGAATTGATGGGTGTATGGATTGAAGGGTTACTCGAAAAGCGAAAGAAAACGAATGAGAACTACACACAACTCTTGAATGACGGCGAACCAATTGAAGATCCAATTTATGATGTGTTACGGGTGAGGCAAAGTCGTTTTTCTGAAGTGCGTAAAGTATTGTTGGATGAGAAACAAACGGGATTTATTTTTGTATTAAATCCTGAAAGATTACCTATTTTAGAAACGAAAAAAGCGATTGAATTGTTGAACAAATATAATTTACATGTGACTATGCTCATCATAAATAAAGTCTTACCTGAATCGGCAGATGGCAACTTTATAATGGAACGAAAAAAACATGAAAAGCAATATGTGGACAAGATTAATAAAACGTTTACTCAACAACAGTTAATCTTCGTGCCCTTATTCTCGCAAGATATTGTTAGTAAAAAACAGCTGGAGTTGTTTAGCGAATATTTACTGAAGGTATGATTTTAAAAAAGTATTTATATAATTTACTCACTTTGGATGTTAAAAGAGGTTGAATTAGAAAGCATTGCTTTTGGGCAGTGCTTTTTGTATTGAAGTAAATTTGTTTGAAAGATGAAACTTTTCTGGATGTTGGACAGTATAGTTTAATACACCCTAAAGTTTTATATAAGTAAAGTTTAGGGTAATGATTAATGAATCCGAATGAAGGAGTGGTGTAATGAAAAAGATACTTGGTCCGATACTAATGATTGTTGTACTGCTAGTTGTTTTGGCTTTGATTCTTATTCCAAGCTACAATAAATTTGTCACATTGGAAGAAAATATTAATGAATCTTATGCACAAGTTGAAAATCAGTTGCAAAGAAGATTAGACTTAATACCAAACTTAGTGGAAACAGTAAAGGGATTTGCAAGTCATGAGAAAGAAGTTATTTCAGATATTTCGAATGCAAGGGCAAAACTTGCAGGTGCTCAAGGTCCTGACGAGCAATCAGCGGCAAATGGAGAGTTGGAAAGTGCCTTAGGACGTCTTCTTGTCGTTGTTGAGAACTATCCAGATTTAAAAGCGAATGAAAACTTTATACAATTAATGGATTCACTTGAAGGCACTGAAAATCGAATTGGTGTTGCTAGACAGGATTATAATACTGATGTTGGGAAATACAACAAACAAGTAAAACGTTTTCCGGGCAAGTTAACGGCTTCTATATTTGGATTTGAAGAGAAAGAATATTTTCAAGCGGATGCAGCTGCGAATGAAACACCAAAAGTTGATTTTGGAAATGACAAAGATTAATGCGTTATTTTGTTAATAGCTTACTCATAACATCAATCGTAGTGCTTACTTTTTTTACATCGGTGACGTTTGCAGCTGAGGTCCCGAAACCAAAAGGAAGCAGCATTTTTATACAAGACTTTGCGAATGTATTATCGGAAGAACAAGTAAAAGAGCTTACCAACTATGCAATTCAGTTGGAAGATGCGACAACTGCGCAACTTGCTGTACTCATCATGCCAAACATAGGCGATGAAGCTGTCGAAGAGTTCTCAGTGAAGGCGTATCGTGAATATGGACTAGGCACGAAAGAAGATAATAATGGTGCTCTTCTTGTTGTAACAACAGAACAAAACTCAAATAAAGATCGTCATTTTTACTTACAAGTCGGTTATGGCCTTGAAGGTGCTCTTCCAGATGGAAAAGTGGGAAGAATCATTGATACGGTGGCATATCCTTATTTGGAAAATGAACAACCCGATTTAGCGATCACGGAAGTATACAAAACGTTTTTCAATGAGATTGCCAAAGAATACGATTGGGACACTGCGGTTGCACCAGTTACTGTAGTCGATAGTGATGATGATTCCGGCTTTGGAATCCCTTTCCCAATTATAGTAATTATTATCATCTTCGTCATTATGAGTTTTGGTAAAGGTGGCAGAGGAGGAAGAGGTGGTGGTTCTGGCGGTCGTAGAAGCGGTGGTCCAATCGTTTTCCCAGGTAGTTTTGGTGGTGGCAGCCTAGGTGGCGGTGGTGGGTTCCGGGGAGGCGGTGGAGGTTCCACCGGAGGAGGCGGGGCAGGAAGAAGTTGGTGAACATAAAAGGACAGTATCACTCGAGTGGCATTTGGGGAATGCTGTCCCTTTTTCATTTATACTCGTAGTTAGAATGAATTGAGTGGGGGAAATGGATATGCATGTTGTTTTTTATACAAAGATTGGTTGCTCGTTATGCGATGATGCTGAAAGAATGATGGAATTAGTTCAGGAAGACTATCCGTTATCATGGACACGCGTGAACATATTGGAAGATGATGTGGCCCATGAAAAATATATGTTAATGATTCCCGTCATAGAAAAGGATCGGCATGTTTTATTATCAGGAAATATTGGGTATGTTGATATTATTGAATTGTTTGTAAAATGATGTTGAAACATGTACACTATAAGTAAGATATTTCTTTGTTTTTGGTGGGACGTTTTGAGAATAAGTGGGCCATTAATTGCCCATCTGTAAGTGAGGAGTTGATAATTTGGAAGAAATATTTGATGCCCAAAGTAAACTAGTTCCTGAAATGGTTGAGTTAATGAAGGAAAGATACCGCTTGTTAAAACTGGTCAAAACAGCGGGCCCAGTCGGTAGAAGAACTCTCGGAGAATTATCCAAAATGACCGAACGTGAAATCCGAACAATGCTCGATCAGCTTAGAGAACAAAATTTAATAAACGTATCCAAAATGGGCGCATCGATTACCAATGAAGGAATAAAAGTTCTACATGCACTTGAAACAACTATAGATAATCTGTCCAAACTGTCTTTACTTGCCAAGAAACTAGAGGAACTTCTTGGAATTCAATCTGTAAAAGTTGTTGGAGACACGACTGAGAATAGTTCGCTTGGCATCGAGGCGGCTAAGCAATTTATGGATGAAATTGGTGATGGAAAAACAGTTGCGGTTACGGGTGGTACGTCTATCGCCTTAATACCTAAATATATTAAGAGTTCTATGATTCAAAATGATTTGCTTTTCATAGCGGCACGTGGAGGAGTAGGAGAAGATATTGGTTTACAGGCAAATGTGATTGCGGCTTCCTTTGCAGAGGCTTGCGGCAGTTCATATAAAGCCTTCTATTATCCCGAAGCGTTAAGCGAAGAAGCCCATAAAGTATTCCGAAAGGATCCCGCCATTTTGAAAATGATTAATCTATATGATAATACCGATTGCGTATTGCACGGAATAGGTGATGCACAGACTATGGCCAAACTTCGTAGCTCTTCAATAGAAGAACAACATCTTTTACTGGAAAAGGGAGCGAAAGGGGAATCGTTTGGTTATTATTTTGATCGTAGTGGTAAAAAAGTTCACCACATACGAACGGTTGGAATTCAAACTGAGCAATTACAAAAGGTTCCATTAATTATTGCTGTAGCTGGAGGAGAACAGAAGGCGGAAGCAATACTATCCTATATGGCAAGTGCTCCTAAACAAACGATCCTTGTTACAGATGAAAGTGCAGCAAATGAAATGATACGCCTTTTAGCAGAGTAAGTTAAATAACGAGTAGTGGAGGAATAATAATGACGATAAAAGTTGCGATTAATGGATTTGGACGTATTGGTAGAGTCGTATTAAGGGAAGCAATAAAATCAGGGGAGATTGAGGTAGTTGCAATAAACGATTTATCGGATGCTGCAATGCTTGCACATCTACTTAAATACGATACAGTTCATGGTGTTTTTGATGCTGAAATCGATGTAGATGAAAATAATATATTTGTTAATGGTAAAAAGATTCAAGTATTTAGTGAGAAGGATCCCGCTTCCTTGCCTTGGGGAGAACTTGGCATAGACTTTGTGATAGAGGCAACAGGTATTTTCCGCACAAAAGAAACGTTACAAAAGCATATTGATGCAGGAGCAAAGAAAGTGATTTTATCCGCACCTGCACAAGGAAATTTAACAACGCTTGTTATGGGAGTGAATCATGAAATTTATGATCCGGAATTGGACGATATCGTTTCAAATGCTTCTTGCACAACGAACTGCTTGGCTCCTGTTGTGAAAGTTTTAAATGACAAATTCGGAGTGAAACGCGGTTTAATGACTACGATTCACTCATATACAAATGACCAAAGACTGTTAGATTTACCACATTCGGATTATAGACGTGCACGTGCAGCTGCCGAATCCATGATTCCTACGACGACAGGTGCAGCTGCTTCAGTAGCGAAAGTAATACCTGAAATGAAAGGTAGACTTGACGGAATGGCTGTCCGTGTTCCAACTCCCAATGTGTCACTTGTAGATTTCGTTGCGGAGCTTGATAAAACCGTTACAGTTGAAGAGGTAAATAAAGCCTTTAAAGATTCATCTGAAAATGAATTAAAAGGGATAATGGTTTATAGTGATCTTCCTTTAGTATCTAGTGATTACAATGGAAATCCTTCTTCATCAACAATAGATGGCTTGTCTACTATGGTTCTTGAAGGGAATATGGTGAAAGTAATTGCATGGTACGATAACGAAACTGCTTATTCAGTACGTTGTATTGATTTGGCGATTTATATGTATACGAAAGGTTTGTCTTAATAACTTTCACTGTATTAAGAAAAAGCCCTGAAATTTGGACACAATTACGTGAAGGAGTAATTGAAAAGCAGTAAAACATAGCCATATAGCCCAAGAAACATTATAATGTAAATGGGTATGGGGAACGGGAATATACCGTTCCTCATTTTTAATTTAATGTGGAGGTGGGCATTTTTCATGATGTCTAAAAAGACAATGAAAGATATGCAGCTTGAAGGAAAACGCGTTTTTTGCCGAGTAGATTTTAATGTACCGACAGAAGATGGAATCATAACGGACGATACTAGAATCCGGGCAGCGATACCAACTATCAAATACTTAATAGAACATGGTGCAAAAGTTATCCTTGCAAGTCACCTTGGTCGTCCAAAAGGTGAAGTAAATGAGAAATTACGACTTACCGGAGCAGGCGAAAAGCTTGTGGAATTACTAGGGAAATCCATTGTAAAACTAGATTCATCTATTGGCGAAGAGGTAGAGAATGCCATTTCTGCTATGCAAAACGGAGATATAGTTCTCCTTGAAAATGTTCGTTTCCATCCCGGTGAGGAACAAAATGATCCAGAATTGGCGAAGAAATTTGCGGACTTGGCAGATGTATTTGTCAACGATGCTTTTGGTGTTGCACATCGCGCACATGCTTCAACAGCCGGTATTGCAGAAAATATTCCAGCAGCGTCTGGTTTTTTATTGGAAAAAGAAATAGAAGTGTTGGGAAATGCACGTACAAATCCAGAACGCCCATTCACGGCAATTATCGGCGGAGCAAAAGTGAAAGATAAAATAGGTGTAATCGATCAATTACTAGATAAAGTAGATAATTTACTAATTGGTGGCGGCCTTTCATATACTTTTTCAAAAGCTCAAGGGTACGAAATCGGCAATTCACTTGTAGAAGAAGATAAAGTTGAACTGGCTAAGTACTTTATTAAAAAGGCTGATGAAAAAGGTGTAAAACTCTTCTTACCAGTCGACGCTGTAATTGCGAAAGAATTTTCAGCAGATACATTAACGAAAGAAGTTTCAATCGATTCCATTCCAGAAGGATGGATGGGACTGGATATAGGTCCTAAAACGATAGAATTGTATTCTGAAATTATTAATAAATCCAAGCTGATTATTTGGAACGGACCTATGGGTGTGTTTGAAATGAAACCATTCGAAAATGGGACGAAACGGATTACAGAAGCTATGGCTAAAACAAATGCATATACCGTAATTGGTGGTGGAGATTCGGCCGCTGCAGTTAAGAAATTCGGTGTTGGAGATAAAATGGATCATATTTCTACAGGTGGCGGTGCTTCTCTTGAATTCATGGAGGGCAAAGAGTTACCAGGTGTTACAGCACTAGACGATAAGTAAATGGAGGGGTTTTTTTGCGGAAACGTATCATTGCCGGGAATTGGAAAATGTATAAAACAATCGAAGAAGCTAAGAGTTTTGCTCTAGAAGTAAAAGGAGAAATTATTGAATCGGAAATTGTAGAAGCAGTCATTTGTCCACCTGCCCCGTATCTGTACGAACTTGCAGAAATTACAAAAGGATCGCCAATCCAAATTGGTGCACAGACGATGCATGATGAAATAGAAGGGGCATTTACAGGTGAAATCAGTCCTACTATGCTTAGTAATCTTGGTGTCCGATATGTCATTATCGGTCATTCAGAACGTCGTATGTATTTTAACGAAACAGATCAGTCGGTAAATAAAAAAGTTAAGGCGGCGTTTGAATCGAACCTAACGCCAATTGTTTGCGTTGGTGAAACTTTAGAGGAACGCGAAAGCAATAAAACAGTTGAAAAAGTTTCCAATCAAGTAAAGAACGCTTTTCTAAATTGTACAGGTGAAACAATCGCAAAAGCGGTAATTGCTTACGAACCTATTTGGGCAATCGGAACAGGAAAGACAGCTACAGCAGATGATGCCAATGAGGTTTGTCACGCAATCCGAAATACGATTGAGGAATTGTATGGTACGGATGTAGCAAATAAAGTTCGAATTCAATATGGTGGTAGTGTTAAACCTGAAAATATAGAGGAACTTCTAACGAAGGAGCATATTGACGGGGCACTTGTAGGTGGGGCAAGCTTAGATTCTAATTCATTTTTAAAATTAATTAAGGCTGCTTCATATGAGTAATGGTCCGGTAGCTTTAATCATTCTGGACGGTTTTGGACTGCGCGGAGAAAATATTGGTAATGCTGTTGCACAAGCAAAGAAACCAAATTTTGATTTGCTTTGGGAAAACTTCCCTCACACGACATTAACTGCTTCAGGTGAGGCAGTTGGTCTCCCCGAAGGACAGATGGGGAATTCAGAGGTAGGACATTTAAATATAGGTGCTGGACGAATTGTCTATCAAAATCTCACTCGTATTAACAAATCGATTCGAGAAGCTGATTTTTTCCGAAATACAGCCCTTCTTAAAGCGATTGCGCATGTGAAAGAAAATGATTCTGCTTTACATTTAATAGGCCTTCTCTCAGATGGAGGGGTACATAGCCATGATGAACATTTATTTGCACTTTTGAAACTAGCAAAATTAAATGATGTAGACCAAGTTTTTGTCCATGTGTTTTTAGACGGACGGGATGTTGCCCAACAATCTGCTCTTGATTATCTTCAACAAACCGAAACCATGATGCAAGGAATCGGCGTTGGAAAAATTGCTTCTGTATCCGGTCGGTACTACGCAATGGATCGTGACAAACGATGGGATCGCGTAGAGAAAGCATATAATGCAATCGTTTATGGAATTGCACATACAGCGGTAACTCCTACAGCAGGTGTGCTTCGTTCGTATGAACAAGACGTCAATGATGAATTTGTCATGCCGTTTATTATAGAAGAACTTGGTCAGCCAGTCGCAACAGTTGAAGATTCGGATGCAGTTGTGTTTTTTAACTTCCGTCCAGACCGTTCAATTCAGCTATCTCGGGCATTCACTGACAAAGCATTTAACGGATTCGAAAAGGAAGCTAAGAAATTCACGAATTTGGAATTTGTAACTTTTACCCATTATAGCGATGAAGTTGTGGCAGATATTGCTTTTAGTAATGAAAACCTTGAGGACACGCTAGGTGAAGTAATTTCAAATAATGGCCTGAGGCAACTACGAATTGCAGAAACAGAAAAATATCCACATGTCACTTTTTTCATGAGTGGCGGAAGAGAAGAAAAGTTTGTTGGTGAAGAGCGAATACTCATTGCTTCACCTAAAGTTGCAACTTATGATTTGAAGCCGGAAATGAGTGCGTATGAAGTAACAAATGCATTAATAAATGCAATTGATAATGATTTATTTGACGCAATCATACTTAATTTTGCGAATCCTGATATGGTTGGACATAGTGGACTTCTTGAACCAACTATAAAGGCGATTGAAACTGTTGATGAATGTCTAGGAAGAATTATCGATGCACTCCATGCAAAAGGCGGTTCTGCAATTGTTACCGCAGATCATGGAAATGCAGATGAAGTAATTACTATAGAAGGTACACCAATGACTGCCCATACTACGAACCCTGTTCCGGTAATTGTTACGCATCCAGAACTAGTTTTGCGTGAAGGCGGAATACTGGCAGACCTTGCTCCAACAATGCTAAAATTACTTGATTTAAAACAACCAGACAAGATGACAGGTACACCATTATTTTAAGTTAGGGGAGAAAAATATGCCGATTATTACAAATATCCAAGCAAGAGAAGTTCTTGATTCACGTGGAAATCCGACAGTAGAAGTTGAAGTATTTACACTAAGCGGTGCTTTTGGGCGAGCAATCGTTCCTTCTGGTGCATCAACAGGTGAATATGAAGCCGTTGAATTACGCGATGGCGATAAAAAGCGTTACAACGGAAAAGGTGTTTTAAAAGCCGTTAGTCATGTAAATGAAAACATTGCAGAAGAATTACTTGAAGAGGGCTATTCCGTTCTTGACCAAGTAGTTATTGATAAAGTATTAATTGAACTTGATGGTACCCCGAACAAAGGTAAACTAGGCGCAAATGCAATACTAGGCGTATCAATGGCCGTTGCACATGCAGCTGCAGATTACCTAGACGTTCCATTGTATCAATATTTAGGTGGAGTAAACGCGAAGCAATTACCGGTTCCAATGTTGAACATCTTAAATGGTGGCGAGCATGCAGATAATAACGTGGACATTCAAGAATTTATGATTATGCCCGTTGGCGCTGAATCATTTAGACATGGTCTTCGTATGGGAGCAGAAATCTTCCATAGTTTGCGTACCGTGTTGCAAAGTAAAGGCATGAATACCTCTGTCGGCGATGAAGGCGGATTCGCTCCCAACTTGGCTTCAAGCGAAGAGGCATTGGACACTATTCTGGAAGCAATTGAAAAAGCGGGCTACAAACCAGGCGAAGAAATTCTTCTTGCAATGGACGTTGCAGCCTCTGAGTTTTACGATGCGGAGGAAAAAACGTACAATCTAGCTGGTGAAGGCGTGAAAAGAACCTCTGCTGAAATGGTTGATTGGTATGAAAAGCTTTGCGACAAATATCCAATCATTTCAATTGAAGATGGACTAGATGAAAATGACTGGGCCGGACATAAACTATTAACTGAGCGCTTAGGGGATAGAGTTCAACTCGTTGGCGATGATCTCTTTGTTACAAACACAGAGAAATTAGCACGTGGAATTAAAGAAGGCATAGGCAACTCGATTCTCATTAAAGTAAATCAAATTGGTACACTAACAGAAACATTTGATGCAATCGAAATGGCGAAACGTGCCGGCTTTACAGCAATCATTTCCCACCGTTCTGGTGAATCAGAAGATACAACGATTGCCGATATCGCTGTTGCAACAAACGCAGGACAAATTAAAACAGGTGCACCGTCTCGTTCAGACCGTGTTGCAAAATACAACCAGTTGCTTCGAATCGAAGACCAACTCGATAATACGGCCGAATATTACGGATTGAAAACATTTTATAATTTGAAGAAGTAACACTTGAAAGCCCACATATGCGGGCTTTTTTTTATGGAGAAAAATACAGTAATTAGATATCAAGCTTTGAAGTTTGGACTAAATAATTTATAACCTGCATAAGATGCATAGAGAAAACAAGAACTGGGACAACTTATATTTATGAATAATTAAGTAGAGTACAAGTTGGAATAAAGAAACTCATAATCCAATAGCTATCTAAGTATATTATGAGAAAGATTGGTTAATAATAGTAATTCCGTATAAGAAGGGGATGTGGTTGCATTTGGAAGATACTATCAGCTTGCAAGAACTATTTAAAACGATTCGTAAAAGGCTTTTACTTATTATTTGCATCGTTTTATTCGCAGTAGGAGCCGCGGCAATTGTTAGCTACAACTATTTAACACCGGTTTACGAATCTTCCACACAAATTCTTATTAATCAACCAAAAGAGGGAACAAGTTCAGGAACTGCACCTGATATTCAAACGAATTTACAACTCATTAATACGTATAATGTCATTATTAAAAGTCACGCAATTTTATCCAAAGTGATTGAGAAAATGGAATTGAACACGACTCCCGCTGATTTACATTCAAAAGTGTCTGTAAATAGCGCTCAAAATTCTCAAGTTATTAATGTTAGTGTACAAGATATAGATTTAGAAAGATCAGTCCAAACTGCAAATACGATTGCAGAGGTATTTCAAGAAGAAATTAAAGTATTGATGAACATGGATAATGTAAATGTTTTATCACCAGCTATTTACACTGAAAATCAATCTCCAATTAAACCAAATCCTATACTGAATATGGCGATTGCCGCTGTAATGGGAGTGATGATTGGAACTGGAATAGCGTTCTTGCTCGAATACTTAGATACAACGATAAAGACAGAGCAAGATATTGAAGAAATTCTTGAATTACCAATCCTTGGATTTGTAAGTCCTATTTCCGCTGTGAAAATGAAACGAATGAAAAAAAGTAGTAACGAAAAAGGAAAGGGGCGATTAATGAATGTTTAAAAAGAAAAAACTGTTATTACAAATTGCCCCTAGAAATCTCGTTACCAGGGATAATACACACTCAATTGCATCGGAACAATATCGGACGATACGAACGAATATAAACTTTTCAATGCCAGATGACGAATTGAAAACTATTTTAATTACTTCAGCTGTTTCAGGAGAAGGTAAGTCTACTTCAGCTGCAAATATTGCTGTTGTATTCGCCCAAGAAGGAAAAAAGGTGCTGTTGGTGGATGGTGATATGAGAAGACCTACAATGCATTATACATTCCGTACAACAAACAGCATGGGATTATCAAACTTGCTCACAAGGCAGTGGAATACCGACGATGTCGTAGATAAAACAGGGGTTGAAGGACTAGATTTAATAACTTGTGGGCAAATCCCTCCAAATCCTGCTGAGTTACTAGGGTCAAAGTCAATGGATCTGTTAATTAAAGAATTCAAACTAAAATATGACATCATCATTTTTGATGCACCTCCAGTTCTTTCTGTAGCTGATGCACAAATTTTATCAAATAAATGTGACGGCACAATTCTCGTTATAAATTCAGGAGTGACAGATAAAGAAAGTGCTAAAAAAGCAAGGGATGTGTTACAAACTTCTAACGCAAATATTATTGGTGCTGTATTAAATAATTTCAAGCTCGAAAAAAATCATTATTACTCTCAAAGTTATTTTACAACATCGTAAGTGGAATGAAATCATAAAACAAGTTCTCAGGAAGGAGATACTAAGTGGTTGATATACACAGTCATCTCTTATTCGGTATAGATGACGGAGCCAAATCTATTGAAGAGACACTTCAAATCCTTGAACAAGCTGAAAAACAAGGAATAAAAGATATTATTGCAACACCACATGCATTTGGACCTCACTATCATGTGACAAAAGAAATTGTCTTGAAAAAGATTGAGGATCTAACAAAGATTCTGCAAAATGAAGGTTTAAAGATAGCTGTCCATTCGGGGCAGGAAATACGACTTCATGAGCAAATCATACAAAACTTGAAAACTGGAGATGCTATGACACTTGCGAACTCCCGATACGTTCTTCTTGAGCTTCCCTCATATTCAGTACCTGCTTATACGACAAAGATTATCCAGTTGATGATTGCAGATGGGAAAATACCAATCATTGCACATCCCGAGCGTAATCGCGGAATTGCGGAAAATCCGGAACGTCTTGAACGACTTATTCGGCATGGTGCAGTTGCACAAGTAACAGCCGGCAGTTTATCGGGTCATTTTGGGAAGATTATAAAGAAATGTGCACTTAAACTAGTAGAGGCAAACCTTATCCATTCTTATGGTTCCGATGTCCACAATTTACGGACAAGACCCTTTCTTTATAACGAAGGCTTAGATTACCTTGAAAAAAAGAGGCTTACCAACATAATTGATATTCTACTGGAAAACAACAAAAGTATTATTAAAGATGAGCCACTCATAATCCTTGATCCTCAAACACCTTTTAATAAAAAATGGTGGAGTCCAGCAAAAAAGCCAGTTAATACTTCAACTATTTTTAAATATTAAAAATATCATTTTGGGATAGAAACATTTTTGATACTGGGCAATTACTAGTTAAACACTTAAATACATTTATCAAAAGGAGTAGATGCCCGTTATGTCGATGAAAAAAAGAATGAGTCTTCTAATAATAGTTGACTCCATAATTGTTTTATCAGCGATATATATTGGCTATTTTATTTTATATCCATACACCAATATATTTACTAACAAAATGCTATTAGTTAGCACTGTCACAATACAGATGGCTCATCACTTTTTTGCTTGGAAGTATGGTTTATACATGAAAGCATGGTCATATGCATCTATTGGTGAACTAAAATTGATATTCAAAGCGGTAACTTATTCCATTATTGTTGTCTTAATTGTTCAGTTCTTGATTACCTTTGATATTTACTTAAGAGTACTTACACTCACATGGATGCTTCATATACTTCTAATCGGGGGCTCCAGATTAACTTGGAGGTTATTTAGCGACAGAATCAATATAAATGTAACCGCATCAACACGAACAATGGTTGTAGGAGCTGGTTCGGCCGGTAGAATGATTGTACGTGAGGTTCTCCAAGATCCTGAATCGGGAATGAAGCCAATACTCTTTGTGGATGATGATTTAACGAAAAATGGTCTACAGATTCATGGAATAAAAGTTATTCGAGGAACTAAGTTTATTCCGAAACTTGTAATTGAGCACAATATAGATACGATTGTCATTGCTATTACTTCATTATCAAAAGTAGAAATGGCAAATCTATCGCAGTTATGTATTGGAACTGGAGTTAAAACGCAGGTTATTCCATGTATTGAAGACTTAATGACAGGTAAAGTTTCGGTTAACGATATGCGAGGCGTCAAGATAGAAGACCTTTTGGGAAGAGAAGAAGTGGAGCTGGATATGAAATCGATTGCGAACAAACTGACTGGAAAAGTAATACTTGTCACAGGTGCAGGAGGTTCAATAGGGTCGGAGATTTGCCGCCAAGTAATTGAATTTCGTCCGAAAGAACTTATTCTATTAGGTCATGGTGAAAACTCGATTTATAACATTAATTTAGAATTAAGGAAGTACACCCAACTTTCAACAAAAATCATTCCAATCGTTGCAGATGTTAAGGATAGAAATCGGATACTGGACATCATAAGTGAATATATGCCTGATGTCATCTATCATGCTGCTGCACATAAACATGTCCCATTAATGGAAGAGAATCCAATGGAAGCAGTTAAAAACAATATATTTGGAACTAAAAATGTTGCAGAGGCAGCGGATACTTTCGGTGTACCTTACTTTGTATTGATTTCAACTGACAAAGCAGTAAATCCACCAAATATAATGGGTGCCACGAAACGGTTTGCTGAGATGATTGTTCAAAATCTAGCAATAGATAGCAATACAAAATATGCAGCCGTGAGGTTTGGTAATGTACTTGGTTCACGAGGTAGCGTAATTCCACTATTTACTAGTCAGATTAAACAGGGAGGCCCTATCACTGTAACGGATCCAAAAATGACAAGATACTTCATGACAATTCCTGAGGCATCAAAACTTGTCATTCAAGCGGGGGTACTTGCCACTAAGGGAGAGGTATTTGTACTGGATATGGGAGATCCTGTTCGTATTATAGATTTGGCAAAAAATCTAATCAAGCTCTCAGGCTATGACGAAGATGATATTGAAATTGAGTTTTCTGGGATTCGACCTGGAGAGAAACTTTTTGAAGAGTTATTGAATCAGGACGAAATACAAAACGATTACATTTTCCCTAAAATATATATCGGTAGAGCAACACCAATTGGTAAGAAAGAGATGAACCTAATTCTTGAGGAACTCTTGAATATGACTGATGAGGAAGTGAAGGAAGTCTTAATAGGCGTGGCAAACAGGAAGTTTTCAGGGGAAATGATTAAAGAGACAATTGCTTAGTGGAATTACTAGTTTCAACTTATATAGATACTATAGAAAAGTGAATATTTTGCTCGAATATATAAATTTATTATAGTGTAGCAAAAGTTCATAAGAAAGAATCTAAATTCCGCTAAGATCATCATTTACATGTAAACTCTTTCTACTTAGAAGCGACAGATTTCCTGAATAGACTTGAAAAATTAATATAAGATAACTTTTAAAACAAAGTTTATTTTGAAAGGGATTGAGAATATGTTTACTGATAAAACATTATTAATCACTGGAGGAACAGGGTCTTTTGGTAATGCTGTAATGGAGCGGTTTTTACACACCGGTATTAAAGAGATTCGTATATTTTCCCGTGATGAAAAAAAACAAGACGATATGAGAAAAATATATAATAATGATAAGTTAAAGTTTTACCTTGGTGATGTTCGTGATGTAGCAAGTCTAAAATACTCTATGAACGACGTGGATTATGTATTTCATGCAGCGGCACTTAAACAAGTTCCTGCATGCGAATTTTATCCCATGGAAGCTGTTAAAACAAATGTGTTAGGAACAGAAAATGTCCTTAATGTTTCAATACAAAATGCTGTAAAAAAAGTCATTTGTCTATCAACAGATAAAGCTGCATACCCAATTAATGCAATGGGAATATCAAAAGCACTTATGGAGAAAGTATTGGTAGCTAAATCTAAAACCGTTTCACCTGAAAAAACACTTATCTGCGGAACTAGATATGGAAATGTCATGGCATCTAGAGGATCTGTAATTCCGCTCTTTGTAGAGCAAATAAAATCCAATAAACCACTAACAATTACAAATACAAAAATGACACGGTTTTTAATGAATTTGAATGAGGCTGTTGAATTGGTTGTTTTTGCATTTAATAATGCAAGTGCTGGAGATATTATGGTTCAGAAATCGCCCGCCTCAACAATTGCGGATCTAGCTCAAGCGTTAATAGAATTATTCGAATCAAATAGTGAGATTCAAATAATTGGAACAAGACATGGTGAAAAGCTATATGAAACTCTACTAACTAAAGAGGAATATTTAGTTTCTGATGATATGTTTGGATATTACCGTGTACCTGCCGATAACCGTGATTTGAATTATGAAAAGTATTTCGACCAGGGCATTAAGGTAGCTTCCACAGAAGAATATAACTCTCATAACACTAGAAGATTATCGATACCCGAAATCAAAGAAATGCTATTAGAGATACCATACATTCAACATGAATTAAGTAATATGTACAAAATGATTTAAGGAGTGGATCATATTGAATATTCTTGTAACGGGTTCTAAGGGTTTTATTGGAAAAAACTTGATAGCTGAATTGAAAAACAAGGGATACAGTAGTGTATTTACTTACAACAGAGAAAACTCATTGAGTGAACTTGATTACTATACAAAAGAGTGTGATTTTGTATTTCACTTGGCTGGAATAAATAGACCTGAAGATGTAGAGGAATATGTTAATGGCAACATTGATTTTACAAAAACGTTGCTTTCATACCTAGAGAAAAACAATAATAAATCCCCAGTATTATTTAGTTCATCTACTCAGGCATTGGAAGAAAATCCTTATGGTAATAGTAAAAAAGCTGCAGAGGATCTTGTGTTTTCCTATGCTATGGAAAACAAATCTAAAGTAATGGTTTACCGATTGACTAATGTTTTTGGGAAATGGGGTAAACCAAATTATAACAGTGTAGTATCCACTTTCTGCTTCAACATTGCACGTGATAAAAACATTCAAATTCATGATAGGAAGTCAAAACTAACACTTAACTATATTGATGATGTAATTAAGGAGTTTCTTGGAGCTTTAGTTGGCAGCGAAACAAGAATTGAATCGTTTTGCGTAGTTCCAATTTCATATGTAACAACTCTTGGTGAATTGTCAAAGAAACTTTCTACATTTAAAAATAATCGAAAATCATTAGTTATGCCTTCTTTAGAACATGATTTTGATAAAGCGCTGTATGCGACTTACTTATCCTATTTAGACCAAGAAGATTTTTCATATAAATTAGCGAAAAATGTTGATAACCGTGGATGGCTAACTGAATTTATGAAATCGGACAGCTCTGGCCAAATATTTATATCTAAGACAAAACCAGGAATAACTAGAGGTAATCATTGGCATCACACGAAAGTGGAGAAGTTTCTTGTGATTCAGGGAAAAGCAGCAATCCGATTCAGGAAAATTGACGGAAACGAGATTGTTGAGTATTTAGTGGATGGTGAAAATCCGGAAGTATTAGATATTCCTGCAGGTTATACACATTCAATTGAAAATATAGATGAATCAGAACTAATTACACTGTTTTGGGCATCTGAGATCTTCGACTTGAATAAACCAGACACATATTTTTTGGAGGTTCAATAAATGTCGAAGTTAAAACTTATGACGATTGTAGGGACACGCCCCGAAATTATTCGATTATCCGAAACGATTAAAGCATGCGATCGTTATTTTGACCATCTACTTGTTCATACAGGTCAAAATTGGGACTATACACTAAATCAGGTTTTTTTTGAGGAATTTGGTTTAAGAGAACCGGACTATTATTTAGAAGCTGTTGGAATAAGCTTGGGTGATACGATGGGCAACATTATTGCAAAGTCCTATGAAATATTAGCGAAAGAAATGCCTGATGCGGTTCTAATTTTAGGTGATACAAATAGTTGCCTATCTGCAATATCTGCAAAAAGATTGAAAATACCAATCTTTCATATGGAGGCAGGCAATCGCTGTTTCGATCAAAATGTACCTGAGGAAATTAATCGAAAAATTGTAGATCATATTGCAGACATTAACCTCCCATATACGGAGCATAGTCGGAGATATTTACTTTCCGAAGGATTTAGGAAAGAGCATATATTTGTGACGGGATCACCAATGACTGAAGTATTACACAAAAACATGGTTAGCATTAAGGAAAGTAATGTGTTGTCTGAATTGGGGCTTGAGAAAGAAAAGTATATCTTAATATCGGCTCATAGAGAAGAAAATATTGACAATGAAGAAAACTTCAATACTCTTATGAATGCGATCAATCAAATTGCGGAAAGATATGAAATGCCGATTATCTACTCAACACATCCAAGAAGTTGGAAAAAGATTGAGGAAAGAGGAATTAAATTCCACCCAAATGTTAGGCAAGTGAAACCATTTGGTTTTTTCGATTATAACCATTTACAAATGAATGCTTTTGTTGTTCTATCCGACAGTGGAACGCTTTCAGAAGAATCGGCAATTTTGAACTTTCCAGGGGTATTAATTCGAACTTCTACAGAACGGCCAGAAGTGCTGGATAAAGGAACAATAGTGATTGGCGGGATTACAGAAAAAGAAATTGTGCAGGCAGTCAAATTGACTAGGGATATGTGGAACAGCGAAGAGGAAGTACAGATTGCAAATGATTATAAGGATACAAATGTGTCGATGAAGGTGGTTAAGGTTATTCAGAGCTATGCAAAAGTAGTGGATAAAATTGTGTGGGGAAAGTCTAAATGAAAATACTATATGTATCCACATTGTCGAATACAATTAATGCCTTTATGATACCGCACATTAAGCTTTTATTAGAACAAGGCCATCATGTAGATATAGCTTGTAACATTGATAGAGATATAAGTCCTATTCTTACTGATAGGGGTTGTGAAATCTTTGATATAAAGTTCCAACGTTCGCCTAAGTCGAAACATAATTATGTAGCTTATAAGAAACTGAAAGGACTTATACAGGATAAACAATATGAAGTTATCCATACTCATACACCTGTTGCTTCAATATGTGTAAGGCTTGCTTGTAGAAATATGAATAATGTGCGCGTGATGTATACTGCTCATGGATTTCATTTTTTTAAAGGCGCACCACTTAAAAATTGGTTATTATATTACCCGATTGAATATTGGTTTTCAAGGTATACTGATGTGCTAATAACTATTAATAAAGAGGACTATTATAGGGCGAAGAGAGTATTTAAAGCAAAAAGTGTTGAATATATTCCCGGTGTCGGACTTGATACTAAAAAAATTAGACTAGTGAATGTTGATAAATGGATAAAACGTAGTGAATTAGATATTGAGGAAAGTTCCTTTGTAATACTTTCAGTAGGTGAACTAAATAAGAATAAAAATCATGAAACTATTATTAAGGCTGTAGCGAGATTAAATAACCCTAATATTGTTTATATAATATGTGGGCAAGGGCCATTGGAAAGCTACCTTAGAAATTTATCGAAAAAGTTAAGGGTAGATAAACAAGTATTACTGTTGGGATACCGAGAAGATATAGCTGATATTTGTAAAGCAGCAGATGTTTTTGCTTTCCCGTCAAGGCGCGAAGGTCTTGGCATGGCAGCGCTAGAGGCTATGGCTTCTGGTTTACCAATAATAACTTCAAATGTGCACGGTATTGTTGATTATTCAATTGATGGTAAAACTGGTTATTGCTGCAGGCCCTTGGACGTTATTGGATTCGCAAAAGCAATTGAAAAACTGAAAAATAACGAATCATTAAGAAATAAAATGGGGCGGAAAAATACTGACCTTGTAGAAAAGTTTAATCTTGATAGCTCACTTATTAATCTGCAGTATGCATATCAAATAGCTATAGATAATCCAAAAGGTAGTTAGTTATTAAGAGAACTAGTATGTCTCTGATGAATAGTTTTCATTGTACTTTAGGCAGTTATAAATGATTTATTGAAGGCGGAGTATATATGGATAGTAATAAAGATTTCCCGAAAGTGCTTATAATTTCGGACGCAACTTGGTCTAATTCTAATAATATAGGTAATACTTATACAAATTTATTTGGTGACTGGCCTCAAGATAAGATAGCTATGCTTTATACAAGAACAGACCTTCCTGAAAACTCAGTCTGTAGTAAATACTTTCAAATTGCCGAAAATAGACTGATCAAAAGTATTTTTAATAAAAATATAAAAACAGGCGTTGAACTGTCTACTAATTATTTGCAAGGTAACATATCCAGCGAAGTTAAAGAGGATCAAGAAACAGGCGAAAGAATTTATTCCTTTTTCAGAAAATTCAGATGGAACATTTTTTTGGATGCAAGAAATCTATTATGGAAAACAACAAATTGGAAAACTAAAGAATTAGATGGTTTCATAGATTCTTTTAACCCAGATGTAATTTTTTTATTAGCATGCTCACAAACATATATGAACGATATACAAAGGTATGTTATTAGTATAACCAAAAAGAAAACTGCAATTTATTTCGTTGATGATATATACTCCAAAAGGTGCTTTTCCTTGTCACCATTTTTCTGGATAAATAAATTGATATCAAGAAGAAGTATTGATAAAACGGTAAGATTATGTGATTTAGTTTATACGATTATACCTAAACAAAAAGAAGAATATGATAAATATCTAAATAGGGAATGTAAAGTATTAAATAAGGGAGGACGATTTAATTCATCTCTTCCAATATACAATATAAAAGATACTCCTTTAAAACTAGTGTTTACAGGAAATATAACTTCAGGCCGATGGGAAACATTAGCTAAAGTTGGATATATATTAGATAGGATAAACAAAAATGAGAATGTTGCTCTTATATATATATATTCTCAAAATCAATTAGAGTCAAAAGTCAAAAAAGCATTTAAGAGTAGTAGAAGTATTAAATTTATGGGTGGGATACAAGCTGATAAAGTTAGAAAGGTTCAAGATGAAGCTGATATTTTAGTTCATGTAGAATCTTTGAAACTTAAGGAAAAGTTGTTAACTAGATTATCTTTTTCAACAAAGCTTGTTGACTACTTTGAAAGGGGCCGTTGTATTTTTGCCGTCGGTTGGGGAGGTGCCGCTTCAATTGATTATTTAAAAAAAAACGATGCAGCAATTGTAGTAGATGATTTGAATGATTTGGAAGATAGGTTGAGGGGGCTTATTAAGGACCAAAATTTAATTCTATTTTACGGTCAAAAGGCCAAGAAATGCGGTGAAAAATATCATCGTATTGAGAAAATTAGAGAGGGTTTGCATTTTGATTTGGCTGAGTTATCAAAAAAGTAACTACTGTAAATTTAAATGGAAAGGTTCATAAATACTGATATAAAAGAAATTCGTATCTTCTTATGTGACAAGGAAAAGCAGGTTGACATAAGAAAACACTATGCATGTTGTAGATTTATTTTTCATGCAGCAGCACTAAAAACAAGTTTTAACATGTGAATTTTTCCCCTTTGAGGCTGTTAAAATAAATGTTTGATTCAGTGTTGACATACGAAACAGACCTGTAATCGTTATGTGTGAAATGAATGTTTCGACCCAGAGAAACCAGACACTTATTTAGTGGAGGTGGAGGTATAACTAATGAAGAAATTAAAAGTCATGACAGACGTGGGAACGAGACCAGTGATTATTAGATTGTCGGCTGTTATTAATAAATTAGAAGAATCAAATGCAATTGAACATACACTTGTTCACACTGGACAATATTTTGATTATGAATTGAACGAAGTCTTTAAGGATTTTAATTTAACAAAGCCGGACTATTTTCTTAATGCAGCTACAGTGACAGCGGTTGAAACAATTGGAAATATACCAGTTAAAATAGATCTTATTATGGAAGTAGGAAAACCGGCTGCATTTTTAGTTCTTGGAGATACCAATAGATTAGTTTGGAGTAAAAACTAATGAAAGTAGTACAAATAAACTCAGTTTGTGGAGTCGGTAGTACAGGTAGAATAGCTGTAGATATAAGTAAAAAATTAAACGACAGCAATATAAAAAATTATATCCTCTATGGTGTAGGTAATTCAGTATATCCTAATGGAATAAAAATTGGAGGAACAGCCAACATCAGGAGTCATCAACTAAAAACGAGATTGCTTGGTAAACATGGCTTTTATTCCGAATTAGCTACAATACAAATGGTAAATAAACTAGAAGAAATAAAGCCAGATATTGTTCATTTACACAATTTACACGGTCACTTTTTAAATGTTGAATTACTATTTAATTATCTTTCAAAAGCAAATGTTGAAGTTATATGGACTTTACACGATTGCTGGTCTTTTACGGGGCATTGTGCGCATTTTGATCACATTGGTTGTGAAAAGTGGAAAACGGGTTGTGGATCCTGTCCTCAATTACATTCTTATCCAAATAGTTTAATATTCGATCGATCAAATGAGGCGTTTATTGATAAGAGAAGACTCTTTACTAGTGTAAAGAATATGACTATAGTTACTCCTTCTAAATGGCTTTCTGGAAAAGTTAAACAGTCTTTTTTAAATGGTTTTCCTATCATGAATATAAATAATGGAATAGATTTAAATATTTTCAAACCAAGGGAAAGTAACCTAAGAGAAAAATATAACTTAACAAATAAGTTTGTCATACTTGGTGTGGCCGGTAATTGGGATGAAAAAAAAGGTATTAACGATTTTATAGATCTATCTGAAAGAATAAATAGAGATGAAGCTATAATATTAGTAGGATTAACCAAAAAACAAAAGGGAAGTTTACCCAGGAATATAACAGGAATTACAAGAACCCAAAATATTAACGAACTGGCTGAATTTTATTCAGTTGCAGATGTTTTTGTTAATCCAACACTTGAAGATACCTTTCCTACTACAAACATAGAAGCTTTAGCATGTGGTACACCTGTTATAACCTATAGAACAGGTGGTAGTCCTGAAATAATAGACAAGAAAACTGGTATTGTTGTCGAAAGGGGAAATATTAGTGAACTAGAAAGAGCGATAAAAAAAGTAAAGAAAAATGGAAAAGGTGTTTATAGCCAAGAATGTATAAAAAGAGCAAAGAATAATTTTGACAAATATAATAGATACGAAGATTATATTACATTGTATAGGAGTAAAATAAAACAACCTAATACAAATAATTTCGTTAACTGAAAACTAGTATAGATATATGATACTGTCATCATGATTTGCTTCCGAAGTTTTTTAACTTGCTTCGGCAGAAGTCCTCTACTTCTATAAGTGGGGGATGAATGCCGGAAAAGTATTTCAATCAGAGGGAGTGAAAACTCCCGACGCAATCATGCCGAGATCTAATTGACTATTTTCTTTGGATTAGGAAAGTATCATGTGCTTCTAAAATACTTTTTCTGTGGGTGGACTAATTGATAATATATTTATTCAACTTAATATCCATCATCATGATAGGAATATTGCTTTTGAAATTGTACAAAAATACAACCTTAAAAAAAGTGTATTTTATAATTATTATCATTCAGTTGTCATTAATTTCGGGACTACGGGGCTATGATGTAGGCTCAGATACAAATAACTACATTTCATATTTTAATACACACTCATACATGAGTTTACAACAAGTTCTTTATTCTAACTTTGATATTGAAAGGGGATATGTCTTTTTAGAGTTTTTGATATCTAAAATATCTAATGACCCCACTGTATTGTTTTTAATCATAGCTTTATTTTTCATCTTTGCGGTCGGAAGAATGATATTTAAACATTCATCAGAGCCCATATTAAGCTTCATACTATTTGTTTGTTTAGGTTTCTTTTCACTGTCTATGTCAGGCATGCGACAGATTGTAGCACTTGGTTTTATTATTTTGAGTTTCGAATTTATTAAGAAGAGAAAGGTTTTACCTTTCATATTAATAGTGTTAATTGGATCATTATTTCATTTATCTGCATTAGTGTTTTTACCTGCGTATTTTATTGCATATAAGAAATTTACAACACCCTATATCATATTTGCTGTAATGCTCATTCCAACAGTATATATATTTAAAAATTCCATATTCGGGATTTTAAGTACCTTTTCAGGTTATGAATATGCCGCATACGAAAATGCAGGACCTTATACATTATTAACTTTAATGATTCTTATATTTATTGCGGGAATAATACAGATTAAAAGCATAATAAAAAAAAATAGAGATAATATAGTATATTATAATTTTCTATTAGTTTCGATTTTACTAGCAATCATGACGTTTATAAATCCTTCTGCTTTGAGAGCTGCTTACTATTATTTTATTTTTATAATAATTTTTATTCCTGAGATCATTTTATCTTTTCAAGACAAGAACATGAAAATTTTATTTTATTACATTTCAATTGTTTTAGTAATTTTACTATATTTAAAAAATCTAAATCTAAATTCACCTTATGTTCCTTATGATTTTTTTTGGAAATAAAGTACGAAAGGTATATTTTGAAAGGAAAGTATTTACGAAAGGAGTGAAAGGTATGCAAAAAAAGTTAGTGTTTATTAGTAATATGGCAGCGCCCTATCAAGTAAAGTTTTGTTATTCATTACAAAGTTATTTTGATACGGAGTTTTGGTTTTACGTAAAAAGAGAAGCTGATCGGCCTAAGTGGTGGGAAATCCAACTTGGGGAAAAGTGTAAAGTGTTAAAAATGTCAGGAATAGTACCAAAGATTGGATATTATTCATTTGGGGTTTTTTATGATTTAATTCGATTTAATCCCGATATTATCGTTCTTGGTGGATTTATGAATTGGCATTGGCTTATATTAAGATATGCAAAAATTTTTAAAAAGAAGGTGATTTTTATGAGTGAATCACTAAGGTTTGTAAAAAATGATTATGATGAATCAGATACTTTGATGACACAAGAAAATTCGAGTAAGGCCTTAAGGAATATTAATAAGGCTTTCAATGGTGCGGATTTATATCTTGGAATGGGTGCTATAGCTAAAGATCAGTTTATTAAGGAGATAGGCTTCGATAAGGAAAAAGTATCGACGATTAATTATCCTCAGGATATCGAAGAGTATTTTAAGCATCCTATGAGATTAAAAAGAGATGATGAAAATTACAGAATCCTTTTTGCAAATAGATTAATTGAGAGATATCACCCCCTTTTTGCATTGAAAGTTTTCAGAAAAGTAAATTCGATGTATCCGAATACAGAACTAATAATGAACAGTGAAGGACCACTTAAATCAAAATGCATTCAGTATATTAATGATGAAAAAATAAAGAATGTTTCATTTTTGGGGGAGATTAATTCTTGGGACAATATGCACTTAATATATAAAGGTGCAGACATCTTAGTTCTTCCTGCTACTTATTCAAATGGAAATGGAACAATTATTGAGGCAATGGCTTCAGGAATGGGAATTGTTATAAGTAATAAAATTAATAACGTGGAAAGACACTCCATAGATAAAGAAAACTGCTTCATATGCGATTTAAGGGTAGAAAGTTTTGTAAATGCCATATCTACGTATATAAATAACCCTGAACTATTCAATGAACATGGAATAGTAAGTAGAAAATTAGTAGAAGGAAGAAAAAATAAACATCTAGCAAAAAAGTATTATGAACTAATTGAAAGCCGTTGTAATTGAATGAATCATTCGAATACAAAAACAATCTTGAAAAACAATCTAAAAAATATTAAAAACTCATTATATTTTTTGGCGCCATCAATTATCGCACTACTCATTAATATTTTCACTTTTCCCATCTTTTCTAGAAATATGACTTCTCATGATTTTGCTGTTATCGGTTATTTCGAATCTATAAGCCAAATATTTCTCCCGATTATGAACCTGTCTTTTTATTCTTATTACATGAAAGACTTTTTCAAGCGAACCCCCGAAGAAAACAAAACTGTACAGGTAACTTTAATGCTTTTCCTTAGTGGATCAAACTTAATACTCGTTAGTTTAGGTTTGTTCCTATTATTCACCTATTTCGAACTAGCCGGAGTAACTTTCCCTTTATTTCCGTATGCATTGTTATCGTTATCTAGTATATATTTTATGACATATGCAGCATTTTTAGGGATTGAATATAAAATGAGAAAAGAAGGTTTGAAATTTTTTGCACTCCAAACTATCAGCATTTTAATTCCAATATCCATTAGTTTATATTTGGTTGTACTTCTAGGATTGGGTGCAATTGGGAAAATGGCAGGAGTATTAGTATCACAGGTGATAATTGGTGTTTTTGCTTTTGTAACATTATATAAAAAAACCGAATTTGACTTCCAAATAATAAAAAAAGCCATAGCTTTTGGCTACCCACTTATCATAGTAGCTTTATTGGATTTTCCAACACTTTATCTTGATAGTATAATCCTGGAAAGACAAAATAATGTAAAAAACTTTGCACTTTATAGTATAGGTTTAAAGATGGCTGGTATTATTTTCATGTTAGGATCATCGATTTATCAGGCTTTTGAACCAGACTTTTACAAGTTTGTATCACAAAAAAAAATAAAGAAGTTTACTCAGGCAACTGCATTAGTATTTGGTTTCATCTTTGTTATTAATATTTTGTTTACAATTGTTTCAAAACCTGTAATTTCATTGCTAACAAGTGGTAAATATACTGAAGCTTATCAATTTGCAAACTTAATAATTTGGAGTAATTACTTTCTTTTATTTTCATATTTATTAGCAGTTATTATGATTGTACAAAATAAAACAAAGTTACTAATGTATAGGAAATTGATTTTGGCTCCCATAGGAATCATATTGTTTATACTATTCATTGATCGATGGCAGTTTATTGGCGCAGGTTATGCAAAGATAATAATTAACCTTTTAAACTGCATACTATTACTATACTTTATCATATCATCATCTGGAGGAATTAAAAATTTTAACAAAGTTGTTATATCAACACTACTAAATAAAAGCATCTGAAATTGCGTCTCAGATGAATATTGACTAAATGGATTACAAAAAGAATCGTGAACTATTAACATGTGGTTTCAATAATGTAAGAATTGGCATTAGAAAATTTAGCGAGGGCTGACGAACATTAAGTTACAGGTGTCTTTTAATGAGAAAGAAGAAATGGAAAAGCTATTTCTATTAGTTCTCATAAGGGCATTCCTGTTCTTAGAGTTCGCACAGAGAATTTAACGAAAACGAAGCTTGTAGGGAAGGATATAAGACATTTCTATTGAAACACAATATAGAAATAAAAGAACGGAAAGTAGAGGTCAATCCAAATACGATTTTGCCAAGTAATTTAGTGGAACATGATAAAGATAATGAAATTAGACGGTCTTTTGGCATTCCCATTGATTCTACTCTATTCATATATGAAGGAAATCTAGGGAAACCACATGGGATTGAGTTCCTTCTAAAAACAATCAATCACTACAGGAATAATAGGGAAGTTTTTTTCTTGATCGTCGGTTCTGGTACAGAATACAGTGAAATTGAAAAATACGTAATAGATATCAAACCTACTAATATTAGGTTAGAAAAATATATCCCTAAAATACAATACGATGTCCTTGTAAAATCATCGGATATAGGGCTAATCTATCTCGATAGTCGTTTCACTATTCCAAATATACCATCAAGATTAACAATTTATATGGATAATGCGATTCCTGTACTAGCAATTACGGATAAAAACACTAATCTTAAGGAAATAATAAAAGCTGCCGACTGCGGATATTTCTTACCATCTGGGGATATGGAACAGTTTATAGTTGTTATGGAAAAGATCTTACATGGAAAAGAAAAACTACCCGTACTAGGGAGAAATGGAAGACGGTATTTGAAAGAAAACTTCCACGTATCAAATTCATATCGTATCATTATGAAACATTTTATTGGTTGAATTATTTAAAAATTATAAATGATTGGAGATGTGGATATTCCAAATGGCTAGAATATTGGATATTATTGTCAGCCTATTTGCTCTTGTAATTCTATCACCTATTTTCCTGTTGATTGGGCTACTCATCCGCTTTGAAACAGGTTCACCAGTTTTATTCAAACAAGAGAGGCCTGGATTGTATGCAAAACCTTTTATCATGTACAAATTTCGTACGATTACAAATGAGTATGATGAAAATGGTGAAGTCTTCTCAAATGAAATGGGAACTACCCCACTTGGCCAAATTCTAAGAAGGCTAAGTTTGGACGAATTCCCACAACTTTGGAATGTATTATGTGGTGAAATGAGTTTAGTTGGTCCAAGGCCATTACTGATGGATTATTTACCTTTATATAATGATAGACAGGTGCTGCGTCATGAAGTACGGCCAGGTGTTACAGGCTGGTCTCAAATTAATGGTCGAAACTCAAAAAGCTGGGAAGAAAAGTTTGAGTATGACGTATGGTATGTTGAAAATCGTTCGTTTTGGTTGGATATTAAAATCTTGTTTCTTACGATTATTAAAGTTGTGAAATCAGAAGGGGTAAATAAGTCAAGCACTTCTTCAATGGAAATGTTTACTGGAAAAGACAAGGCTCCTTTAGAAGAATAATCCAAGGTTAATGGAGTAGAGATAGGAAATGAATATATTAATTTATAGTATAGATATTAGGGTAAGTTGGCACAGTATTTTAACAGGTAACTAGGCAAAGATGAAGGAAAAGTGATGATGAAGTACGGTGATATATTAAATCTGATAAATAAAATAACAATAGAAAGCAGGTTGGAAATTGAATGAACGTATTTTATTATCTACCCCACATATGAGTGGAAATGAACAAAAGTATATTTGCGAAGCATTTGAAACGAATTGGATTGCACCTCTTGGACCGAACGTAGATGAGTTTGAGAAGGAGTTTGCGACTTATGTAGGAACTGAAGGGGCAGCATCATTGTCGTCGGGAACGGCTGCCATTCATTTGGCGCTTGAGCTCATTGGTATTGGGCGAGGCGATATAGTATTCTGTTCGACACTAACTTTTGTTGCAAGTGCAAACCCGATTCTTTATTTAGGGGCGGAACCCATATTCATCGATTCTGAAGAAGAGACTTGGAATATGTCTCCGATAGCTTTGACACGTGCATTGGAAGAAGCACAAGCAAATGGGAAACTTCCGAAAGCGGTTATAGTAGTTAACTTATATGGTCAAAGTGCTAAGTTTGATGAATTGCTGGAGATATGTAATGAGTTTGGTGTTCCAATTGTTGAGGACGCTGCAGAATCACTCGGCTCACTTTATAAGGGAAAGCAAAGTGGTACGCTCGGTCACTTTGGCATTTATTCATTTAACGGCAATAAAATCATAACGACTTCAGGTGGAGGGATGCTTGTTTCCAATGATCTTAATGCATTAGATAGATCACGGTTCTTGTCGGCACAGGCAAGGGACTTAGCATCGCATTATCAGCATAGTACTATCGGCTATAATTACCGTATGAGCAATATCCTAGCAGGCGTTGGCCGCGCGCAGCTTCAAGTGTTGAATGAGCGTGTTAAGGCAAGACGTCAGGTATTTGACCGCTACGCTGAAGCATTAGGTAGTATTACTGGTGTGCATTTTATGCCGGAATTGCAGGGAACCTTTTCGAACCGTTGGCTGACGGCACTAACATTGGATCCTAAAGTAATTCAGATAACACCTTTTGATCTGATAAAAAAATTAGAGCTGGAAAATATTGAAGCTCGACCTGTATGGAAACCACTTCATTTACAGCCTTTGTTTGAAGCATGCAAGTTCTACCCCCATGAAGAAAGAGTTATTGTTAGTGAAAAGTTGTTTGCAGAAGGACTTTGCTTGCCGTCGGGATCGAATCTGACGATACAACAGCAGGATAGAATAATAATAATAATTAAGCGTTTACTCATGACTCAATTATTGCAGGTCGAAATCGGTTAATAGGTGCTGATATTACTGGCCTATCGTCAATCCGTTGCTGTAGGTGTTCTTCGACGAGAAGTTTGATTTCAGACCTTCTTGAAAAGTTTGATCAAATACTGTCATTATTTTTAAGCGTAATTAATTTGGTTCGAAAGTTGAGTTGTTAAATCTGAAATGTTAATAAGGTAAACAATTCCATTAATGTCTCTTTATATTTGTAAACTGTTAGTAAAAACCACTAGAACCTTATTACATTCGCCATCCTTCTATTGTTTGAAAACGTATTCCATTTTGTCTTAGAATGATGTTGTCTGTTTTTCCATATACCTAACCATAGCAGTAATCACGAGACTTGGAAGTGATACTTCAAACTGTTTGGTGTATTGAATTTATATTCCACACACGTACAAATAATAGTAGATTTACAGTAATTGCAGAATTTGATGTTGAACTATTTATTAAAATATATATTCAACTGCGAAAGTCGTATAATCCTAGTTCACATTAGGTTTTCAATTCAAGAGAGTCCATAAAATTGAAAGTTTCATTTACCTTACTTTAATCGAGTGATTATCCTGATGTATAAATGATAGTGGCGATATTATACAATCTTGGAAAGTTAAAACAGTAATGTTTTAAAATATACCTATAGCTCTTTTCTACGGCCTCTATTTTCACAATAGCTTGTAACTCTCCCCTCAATTTGGTAAAATAGAACTTGTTGTGAAGTTCTTTTCAGGAGGTGGAACACAATGCATGCTTTACTGTTGATACTGCTCGTAATCGTAGCACTTTCACTAATCGGTGTTGTTTTATTGCAATCGGGATCAAGTGCGGGTCTTTCAGGAGCAATCTCCGGAGGAGCTGAACAGCTTTTCGGAAAACAAAAAGCACGTGGTTTAGATTTGGTTCTTCAAAGGGTAACAGTAGTACTAGCGGTTTTGTTTTTTATATTGGCTATCGCCATAATGAAAGCATAATTTAATATATTACAATCGTCTGACCTTCCGTATGGTCGGGCGTTTTTTTTACGGAGGGATACGATATGAGAGTATCACAACCAAAACCATTTTTTATTGAAGAAGGAAAACGGGCTGTTTTGCTATTACACGGATTCACTGGCACATCAGCGGACGTTCGAATGCTTGGTCGGTTTCTTGAGAAAAAGGGGTACACATCCCATGCACCTCATTATAAAGGACATGGTGTGCCGCCTGAAGAATTGATACATACTGGACCCGAAGAGTGGTGGGAAGATGTCCTACAGGGGTATAATAAATTAAAAGATGCCGGATATGACGAAATCGCTGTTGCGGGATTGTCACTTGGAGGCGTATTTTCATTGAAGTTAGGGTATAACATACCATTAAAGGGCATAATCACAATGTGTGCACCAATGACAATGAAAACAACAGATGTAATGTATTCCGGTGTACTCAAATATGCCAAGGAATATAAGAAATTCGAACGAAAAAGTGAAGAAGTAATTGCTGATGAGATGAAGAAATTGCAATTACAAGAAATGCCTTCACTTACTGATTTACGAGAACTTGTATATGATGTACGGAAGAATGTGGATACTATTTATGCACCTCTTTTCGTTGTTCAAGGATCTCTAGATGATGTCATTGAACCCGAGTCCGCGACGGTTATTTATGAATATGCGGAATCTGTCGTGAAACAGATTAAATGGTATGACAAGTCAGGTCATGTGATTACGCTTGGTCCTGAAAAAGAGATGCTGTATGAAGACATATATAAATTCCTCGAATCACTCGATTGGAGCGTGTGAAAAATCAGGAAATAGGCCATGCTAAATAATTGAAGGAGGGATGAACTTGGATAAATATGAAATTGAAATGCAGCAGCAGAAGTTGTTGTTAATGATGAAAGAAGAAGTATATAAACCGCTAACTGTGCAAGAAATCCAAGAAATGCTGGAGTTGGAAAATGCGGATGAGTTTAAGGAACTTGTTAAAATGCTTGTTCAACTGGAACAAAAAGGTCATATAATACGATCGAGATCAAATCGATATGGTGTTCCCGAAAAAATGAATCTTGTGCGTGGTAAATTTATCGGTCATGCAAAAGGGTTTGGTTTTGTCGCACCAGAAACAGAAGGCATGGATGACGTCTTTATACCACCCAATGAGGTAGATGGAGCTATGAACGGCGACATCGTACTTGTACGTGTTACAAAAAGTAATTCAGGAGACAGACGAGAAGGAACCATTATTCGTGTTGTTGAACGGAAAACGACTAAGGTTGTAGGAATGTATCAAGACAATAAAGGTTTTGGCTTTGTTATTCCAGACGATAAAAAACTTCCAATGGATATATTCATCGGAAAAGGAGATTCGCTAGAAGCTGTCGATGGACACAAAGTTGTTGTGGAAATCACGAAGTTCCCTGAAGAATCTAAATCCGCAACGGGGATTGTTACACAAATCCTAGGTCATCGTAATGATCCAGGTGTAGATATATTATCAATAATTCATAAACATGGAATTGAAGTTGAATTTCCAGAAGATGTTCTGAACCAAGCTAATAAGATTCCTGATGAAGTTCAGGAAAAGGATTTGTTTAAACGACGGGATCTTCGAGAAGAAATGGCTGTTACGATTGATGGAGCCGACGCAAAAGATCTTGATGATGCAATTTCGGTTATTAAAAATGATGATGGGACCTATATCCTGTCCGTTCATATTTCAGATGTCAGTTATTATGTAACTGAAAACTCACCTATGGATGCTGCTGCTTATGATCGTGGCACGAGCGTTTACTTAACGGACCGAGTGATTCCGATGCTCCCACATAGACTCTCAAATGGAATTTGTTCTTTGAATCCAGGAGTTGACAGATTAACATTGTCTTGTAAAATGACCATTAATCAAAGTGGTAAAGTGATCGCCCATGAAATATTTGAAAGTGTTATCCGTTCAAAAGAACGAATGACGTATACAGATGTCTATAAAATTGTGGATCATAAAGACGAAGAGCTCATGAAAAAATATGAGCAAGTCGTTCCGATGATTAACCATATGGCAGACCTTGCAGACATTTTGAAAAGCAAACGAATGGAACGCGGGGCAATCGATTTTGATTTTAAAGAATCAAAAATAATTGTGAACGAAGAAGGATGGCCAACGGATATAATTGTTATCGAACGAACTGTATCAGAGCGTTTAATTGAAGAGTTTATGTTGGCTGCGAACGAAACAATTGCAGAACATTTTCACTGGTTGAAAGTACCTTTCATTTACAGAATTCATGAGGACCCTAAAGCAGAAAGACTACAACGCTTCTTCGAGTTCTTAACAAACTTTGGAATAGTAGTAAAAGGATCTGGAAACAAAATTCATCCTCGTGCATTACAAGAAATTGTTGAATCCATAGAAGGGTTACCAGAGGAAGCTGTCATTTCTACAATGCTTCTACGTTCTATGCAACAAGCAAAATATTTTGATGAAAGTATTGGTCATTTTGGACTTTCAACAGATTTCTACACACATTTCACGGCACCAATACGTCGTTATCCTGACTTAATTGTTCATCGATTAATCCGAACGTACTTAATTGAAAACGATGTTTCTGCACAAACAGTTGCTCATTGGGGTGCACGATTATCCGAAATTGCGGCACATACTTCAGAACGGGAACGTCGATCTGTTGAGGCTGAGCGCGATACTGAATCACTGAAAAAAGCTCAGTTCATGCTGGACAAAATAGGTGAAGAATTTGAAGGAATTGTTTCTTCGGTAACGAACTTTGGTTTGTTTGTAGAATTAGAAAACACAATTGAAGGTCTGGTTCATGTTAGTTATATGACAGATGATTATTACCGGTTCGACGATCGTCAAATGATTATGATTGGTGAACATACCGGAAAACAATATCGTTTAGGTGATGAAGTGACCATCAAGGTTGTTGCTGTAAAACCTGAAGAATCGGCAATTGACTTCGAATTGGTTGGTATGAAAAAGTCATTCCATCGTCCAAGTAGAGAAACACCGAAAGTGATTCATGCAAGCAGGAAAAAAGACGATGGTAAAAAATCCACATCTCAATCAAGTAGTAATAAGAAAAGCGGTACAACGGGTAAAAAGCAGAAGTTTTATGAAGGCGCCGCAAAAAAATCCAAAAAAAATACGAGAAAAAGAAAATGATTTTGGATTCATGCAGTACGTTACGTTAAGTGCCTGTAAGGAGGGGAAGTAAATGGCAAAAGGAAAAGGGAATGTTGTTGCAAGAAATAAAAAAGCCTATCATGATTTTGCTATTGAAGAAACCATTGAAGCTGGAATTGTTTTAAATGGTACTGAAATTAAATCGATACGTAAAGGCAAAGTACAGCTAAGAGAGGCATTTATACAAATTCGAAATAACGAAGCATGGATTATTAATATGCATATTAGCCCATATGAACAAGGGAATCGCTTTAACCACGACCCTGTTCGAACAAGAAAGCTTTTGCTTCATCGGAAACAAATTGATAATTTGCTTGGACAAACAAAACAACAAGGTTCTACAATTGTTCCAATTATGATGTATTTGAAAGACGGTTTTGCAAAAGTGTTGATTGGGATTGGTAAAGGTAAGAAGTTGTACGATAAACGCCATGATCTTAAGAAGAAAGAAGCCAAAAGAGATATGGATCGTGCTGTCAAAGCAAATCAGCAATCTTGATTTTTCCCGAAAAATAGGATATAGTAAACAATGTAGTACAGTTCAGATGCCTTTTAATGAACGTTTAAATAGGCAGTCCTGACCTTCCCATTTAGGGGACGTTACGGATTCGACAAGGGTAGTCTAAGCTTGAGTTGCGCGTCGGAGGGCTCGGCTCCGTCAGAAACGGCACTTATAATAACAGGCAAAACAAACAACAACCTAGCATTCGCAGCGTAAGCTGACTGAATCTGCCTTGTGGTGCCATCGCCCATGTGGTATTGCAAGGCTCACTTATTAGTGGGATACGACGACTGTTGCCTTCTGAGGCAGTCGGAAGAGATTCTCAGAATAGCGTACATGACGCCCTGATTGCCGGCAAATTGATATGCGAAACCCAGTAGACAATCTATACGCGTAGACGCTTAAGTGTTGGGGCCTTTGGACGCGGGTTCGACTCCCGCCGTCTCCATAGAAATATGGCTGATAAATGTAGTCGTATCAACGGTTTTATAGAATAGGGATATTGGACGGGAGTTGAACTCCTGTTCAATATCCCTTTTCTGCTCCCTAAGGAAAAGTATTATATTTAATGGTTCATAGACCTGCTAATCACAAATTGATTGGGAGGTTTTTTGTATGTCTAGAAGTAGAAAGCATGGAGTATTTGCGGTAAGTGGTGATGTTGTTATTATGCCAACGAAAGTAAGGTCATTAGAACGAGAAGGTATGAAAATTGAAATAGCTCTTGAAACAATATTTCAACAAATGAGAATTGCTGGGAACAGACCACGCACAATAGATAGCTATCAATACATCTTTTTACAGTTTTGCACAACATGCAAAATTAAGTATGTTGAGGACATTACAATGGATACACTCTATCACTGCCTTGATGTATTAAAGGTTAGTCCTGCAACTAAATTGATTCGATTAAAGTCAACGAAGGCAGTTCTTAGTAAGTTCTTTAACAATGGTTGGATTAAGGAGAAGTTTTGGAATAATATTCATATCAAAATCGATAAAGAGGTAAAAAAAGGAGCAAAGGAATCTGATATTGACAAACTATTAGAACTCATAGACCAGACCTCATTTGTTGGCTTTAGGGATGCAGCAGCGATTAAGTTGATGTGTAAAACGGGGATTCGCATACGCACTTTAGGTGAGCTTAAGGAGCGTCATATCGACTTTGAAAATCTTTTTCTTAATCTTGACGGCTCGACATTGAAAAACCATAAGTTCTTAAAGTTGCCAATCGATAGAGAGCTTGCAGATATACTTAAAATGCTTATCAAATTAAATACTGGAATCCGCTCACATTTTAGCACAGAGAATCACAGTGTATTCATTACGCAAAATGGTTTGCAAATGAACACTACTAAATCATCGAATTGTGCAATTTCTAAGCAGCTTAACAAATATGCAAAACGATTTGGATTAGAGAATATAAATGCACATGCGATACGAAGGGGATATGCTAAGGGTCTATTAGATAAAGGGGCAAACATTGCTTTAATTTCGAAAGCACTTGGCCATAGTGATTTGGCAGTTACTACACAATATTTAGACTTAGATGTTGAGAAGGTCGCATCTGATTTAAGAGAATATCTATAACTTTCAATCGACTACGCATAATGTAGTCGTTTTTTTGTAGGGGAGGGGGCTATTTTACAGGCAATGATGATTTGTAAACTGACAACAGTGGCGGAACTAATCAATACGAAAACCCCTATTCGATATTTTGCGATACGAAAAATAAATAATAATACTCATTTTTAGAGTTTTCGTGTGATTTATCATTTCTAAACTACCTTAATATATAAGAGGTTATTTCCAAACCAATTATTGTATTTATGAAATTTATATTCAGATTGGTTTCCAAGGAGAAGTAAAAATGGTGCTATATTAAAAATTTAGAATTGATATTCAAGTATAAAGCAACCAAACAAATAATTAAAAAGGGGAATAAAAAATGACGACAATCAATGTTGTAGACGCACCATGTGGATATGGTAAAACTTCATGGGCAATTCAATACATGAACAGTATGCCGAATGAAACACATAAATTTATATATGTAACTCCATTCTTAGAAGAAGTTGAGAGAGTGTTAAGTGCAGTTACTAATCGACAATTTTTCGACCCTATGGCAAGGGATGGCAGTACTAAACTAGACGATTTGCACAATATATTGCGGGAAGGTAAAGATATATGTACTACACATGCATTATTCCAGATGGCAAATCATCAAACAAGAGAGCTATTGAGTGTAAATAAATACACTTTAATTTTGGATGAAGTCATAAATGTAATTGAACAAATCAGATTAAGAAAAGACGATTTGAAACTATTAATTAATGCAAATGCTGTGAGTATTGTTAAACGGGAAAATGGACTCAACTATGTAAATTGGAATGAATGTCTGGAATCTGATACTAAGTATAATGACATTAAGAATATGGCATTTACCGGAAATCTGATGTACGGTGATAAATCTGCCCTGATATGGAACTTCCCTTGTGAGATTTTTTTATTATTTGAGAACGTTTTTATTCTAACTTATCTGTTTGGTGGGCAAATCCAGAGAGCATATTACGACTTGCACAGGGTTAAGTATATATACTTATCTGTCAAGGTAGTTGAGAGTATTTATGAATTAGTTCCCTACGATAAAAGAGTAGTCTATGATAAAGAACTGCTACGTGAAAGGATTATTATCCACGATGGAAATCTAAATGATATCGGTGAGAAAAGAAATAGTTTTTCAAAGGCTTGGTTCCAGAAACCTTCCAATAAAGACTCCATTACTAAACTAAGAAACAATGCCAGGAATTACCTAATGAATATTTGCAAGGCCACAGGAGATGAAGTTATGTGGACAACGATAAAAGGAGATAAAGTGAAAGGAGACAAAGGCAAAATCATGATTAAAGTTACCCCTAAGGGATATGCAAATTCGTTTGTTCCGATGACTTCTCGTGCAACCAATCAATATAAGGATAGAACCTATCTTGCTTATCTCGTGAATAGGTACATGAATCCTATAGTAAAGGACTTTTTCGAACAAAATAATGTAGTAATTAATGAAGAAACTTGGGCATTATCTGAATTAGTTCAATGGCTATGGAGAAGTGGTATTAGGGACGATAAAAAAATATCTGTTTACATCCCAAGTAAAAGAATGAGGGAGCTGTTTGTAAAATTTCTTAATAGTGAGGTATACGAAGAAGCCCCAGAAAATGCAATTACAAATCAGCCACCAAGCGATTGGCATTTATAGGAGTGTCTAGGCAACGGTACTGCCTAAGTACAGTAGAAAAACATAGTAAAAGTCTGTCTTTTAAAATTAAATCCTTAAGAGAAAGGGATACAAAAAATACTAGTGCAAATAAAGAATGGGAACATAAAATAAGAATTATTTTGTTTAAATAAACGTAATAATGGCTACAAAAATATACAACAACGAATAATATACAGATGTGACGTTAAGCGCAGCGTACGACACATAAACAAGCTTAAGCGAAGCTTAGGCGCGTTAGTAGGCACCGACTTGTTCGGTGTTCATTCTAGTTTACAAGTATCCTGTGTCATGGTACTAACTATAATTAATAGTTTCTAGTATTTAAAATAATAGATGTAACATAAAGTGCCTGCCGCCTACACGCTTCGCTTTGTAGTTGTTTCTGAACAAAAAGCAAGCTTTTATGTTCAGTTGGATTATTATTTATTTCCCAGACTAATTCCAATTGGGAAATATGGATTACAGGTGTTTAATTTACTTTATTAATCATTAATGCTATGCTTTATATTGTATGAATTTAATTAATTTAGTGAAATACAACTTATTATGGTAGGTGGGCATTTTGAATAGCGGAACCAAGTTAATTTATACAGAAAAACAATATACTTTTAAAAAACCAGAATGTCCATTAGGCATTCTGGTTTTTTAATTGCAAAAAACGAAGGATACTTTATTGAGTATTAAAAATAAGGAGGCAATCTAATGGACGATTACCATAGAAATTATTACTTAAATCACTTAAAGAAGTACAGAAGTGAAGATTATATAAATGCGTTCTTGAGTATTACAAAAGATGGTGGTAAGTACCTTACAAAGAAAGGGTTTGATGAACAATCACCTATAAGTAGTGTAAGTATAATTAAGGGATTAAATATTTGTTGGAAGGACTTGTTAGAAAGATATGACAAGCTAGAAGAATTATTTGACTATGCTGTAGTCGAATACAAAAAACATGCATATAAGAATGGAAAAGCAAATTCCACTAAGTTTACAAAGGAACATCCCTATTTAAAACAGTATACATTTTCAAATGTTATCGATATTAAAAAAGTTAGACAGGCTGGGGGATTCATTAATAATAGCTACAATGGTCAGTACAATGAATACCTTCTGAAAAGACATTTCAAAAAAGTAAAAGAGATAATTGGAGATATACCCTCAGTCTCACAATTTATTAAATATGGAAAAATTCTGCCATCAATTTATTGTGATTACTTTGGGGTTGAAGGGCAAAGATGGGAAGAGGTCTTGGAGATTATAATAGAAGACAAAAACGAACTTGAAAGACATTTAATCTCAAGGGATTTATTATATAAGAAGATTGCAATAGAAAATTTAAGAAAATATCAAATCGAGAATACTATATCTTACACTGTTTTGGAAACTGAATATAAAAAGGTATTTGACTTTTTTTATACAAACTACGGAACACATCCAACGAGAAGATTATTTAACGAACACTCGGTATTCAGTGACATGACTTACAGAAAGAAATTGAAGTTGAGATGGAGTGAAGTTGCAAGTTACTATGGATATACTTTACAAGAAAGAAATGTAACAGAAAAAGTATTTTTAGAAATATTCAAGAAAGTCATAGAATGTGATTATAAAAGAAACGAATCATGGTCGTGGCTTATAGGGGTAAAAGGAAAACGTCTATATTGTGATGGATATTTTAAAGAACTAAATCTAGTCGTTGAATTTGATGGAAAACAACATAGAACTCCAGTACCCAATTTTGGAGGAAGAGAACGATTCATAAGAGACCAACAAAATGATGCCATTAAAGAAAAGTTAGTTAAAGAGAATGGTTATAAATTTATGAGAATATCGTCAAAAGAGAGATGGAAAGATGTTGAGTATTTAAAGAAAAGATTGAATGAGTTAGGTATTTATTTATAAAGGTTTGCAATGGACTTGTTTTTTCTTCTTTTAATCAGTTTGGGGTAATTATTAAAAAGATGTTAATAAGTATTTTTAACATAAATGACCTTATAATTATAAAATCATTTAAGACTATGTTTTTTTATATTGAGCACTAGTTGGATAATTAATATAACTGATAAATATATACAGTAAGACATATACTTCCTAGTTATTTTAATTATAAATACACAGCTATAAGTATTGCGGACAATAAAGCCAGTATGTGCGGGAATGTGCGCTACTGATGATTACCGTCACAATATATCACGCAATACAGCACCAATGTACGTACCAATACTTCAACTACATACCGACTAGGCATGAAGCACAATTCCAGCGTATGCCCTTAAGCGGCATACACTAGATAACAACTTGACACTGAGCCTTTCCCAGTCACGGTGTATCTATAGTGGCTCTTCGTTCCGCAAAGTGTGGCTCTAATCTGGGCAAAGGTTGGCTCAAAATTCCGCTAGAACGGCTTAATTCATCTGCAATAATCAGTTATTTTCCTTCGATACCCCAATAAGTTTGAGCAAATATTATTAGACTTTCTGTTCTATCGTTTATGGAATTATAGTTCCAATCAGAATACTTATGACCAATTTCTTTAGCAGCGTTTATGTCACTTGAGTTATAAATATCTAACTTAGTTTTAAAGCAGAAATTACTGGCTTTTGAGTTTAGTTTTGTAGGGAGTAGTATCAAGTTACCAATAACGTGTCTGTAATGGTCTTTATTTCTCAATACCTTTCCTTTCCATTCATCAGAATCCTGTTGTGGATAAATATGTTCAATAGTATTTTCAATATTTTTTGACCATATTACATCCCAATTTCTTTCAGAGAAATAATAGTTGTCAGTCTTTGAAAGCTCTTTTTCATACTGATAAAGAAAATACCTTAATTCTTGGTTCCAAATTCCGTAAGACTTCTCTTCTTTTAAGATTCTGCCAATATCTTTCCAAGAGTGTTGAAGAGCAATTTCTATAAGCTTTTCTTTAGTTTTAACAAAGCGAACATTAACATATTTTATGCTATCTTCATAATATCCCATAATGAAATGTCCTAAGCGAACATATTCTCCAACTAGATGTCTACTATCTTTTCTATACAATCCAAATACTCTGAATGTCGTTTTTTCCCAAAGCTCAAGGAGTTCCTTTTCTTCTTCTATGGTTATATGTCCAGAGAGTTTAATTGCGACTTGTAGGAAACGGGCTTGTTTTACTTTGTTGACAGCCTTTTTCTTAACATTTTGTTCGATTAGCTTCAACTGATGAGTTACATCGTATAACCATTTTGATATTTCTAATACGTTCTCAATATCCTCTAAACAAATCCTTTTAAAGTAATCCATTGCAGCATCAATTTCCATTATTCTGCTAGATTCTTGAGGATTATATATTGTGGCGGCAAAGGTTACAATATCTTTACCATCAATATTAAGTACTCCGATTTCTTCATATATTTTTTACCAATATTCCCGAAGCCAATGAAGTTTATCTTCGAATATTATTTTATTATTATTGGATTGTTCAAAAGCAATTCCCATAAGCATGCTTTTACATTTATCCAACCAGTCAACTGCTAAACCTCTACTATTTAAAACCTCAAAGACAGTATAAACAGTAGCTTCATCCTCAAGAATATGAAGAATAAAATATAAATCATTTCTTAATAGAATTAATAAATCTATGATTTCATATTTGGAGCACCATTCGTTGACAAAACTCTCACAATCCTTAAAACCGCTATTAAGAGCTTTCGCTGCATGGGTTTTAATTTCATTGGGGTATGTACCATGGATTAGGTATTCCCTAAGAATCGTTGAACTTGAATGGTTAGTTTGGATTAATACTAATCTTTTATTATCATCTTTAACTAATAAGTCTTTGATATAATTTATTGACCGATTATATTTGTTGCCGTGATTAATTTTATTAAATTTCTTTTCAACTGCTTTTAATAAGATAATTAATGTTGTTATTCGTTGTTGCCCATCTACAATATTTAGCACATTATATAATTCGGTATCAAAAGCTTCATTCCTATTTTCATTGTGACAGACAACTGTTGCCATAAAGTGGCTTTTTCGATTATCACTATCATTAGTCCCATGAAGTTTTTCTATGTCATTAAAAAGGTCTTTCCTTTGTTTTGTGTCCCAGCTATATGCACGTTGATAACTTGGGATTTCGAATAACCGCTTTTGTAATAAATCATCAAAGCTAAGATATTTAGGTGTTAAAGTCATAAAATTATCTCCTCCCTTTTGAAGTAAAATAGTTCCATAAATTCAATTATATCATAAAAAAATATCTTTTTAGGTAAGTAAATTTAAGATTGTATTACCTAGAAGATACTACAAAATAGTTTAGTGCAATTAAGATATATAAATAAGCTATTATAGAGAAATACGTACAAAGTAGTCTAACTAAAAAAAGGAAGAGTGATGAAATAAAAAACTAGTAAATGAAATCACGATTTTATGTACTATGAGATTCGTTATGCTTGTTTTAAACATTCTAGTAGAAATTAATAATGCTATAATAGGGTTTAATAAGAAATAAGAAGTGTATTTCAAATATTTTATAATTTATTAGAAAAGAGGAGTAAAATGCAAAAAAAATATGAAGAAAGAATCGTAGCATTTATTGATATATTAGGTTTTAAAAATATTGTAGAGCATTCAAATAAAGCATTTGAAATTATGGATATAATTATCGAGTCAAAAAAATTTTATCAAAAGGTAATGTATGAGGTTTCTGAACAAGAGATAAAAGTTACTATGTTCTCGGATTGTATTGTAATTTCCTCTCCCGCAAGTATTGGTTATTTACACTTTTTGCTAGACATACTGAAGAATATGCAAGCAGAACTTATTCAAATGGGCATATTAATTCGTGGAGGAATTGAAATAGGAGATTGTTTTCATGAAAAGGAAACACTTTTTGGACCAGCAATGAATAAGTCTTATGAACTTGAAAATAATGTAGCAAATGTCCCTAGAATTGTGTTATCAAAATATTTAATAGAATATATAAATAAATGGGATTTATCGGAAGAAAAAGCTCTTGAACTTAAACATAATGAGGATATTAATTTTTACTATGGTTTTAAAATGGATGGTATTTCTGAAAGTTATAATAATTACGAAACAACATCTTCTGAAATATACAATAAATTTATTTTAGAAGACAGTGATGGATATTATTTTTTGAATTATTTAGAGTCAGTTATTGGTAATTGTACTCATACTAAAAGCTATGAACAGCAAAAAGTATATAATACTGATGGTAGTATACATGAAACAACTTTTGATGCACACGATACCTTTTCTGATGATATGTTTAGTGGTGTAATTGTTCCATTACAAAAGCTTATAAAAAAGAATTTAAAAGGTAACAGTATGAGCATTAAACTTAAATATTTGTGGTTGCAGGAATACTATAATAGAAGTATTGACAGAGAAAAACAATATTTCAGTAAAGGATACGGGGAGAAATTTTTATCTAAATTATATTTAAGATAACAGGACCCATTTATTATTAATAGAATTAACATTACAATGTTAGCACCTTTATTTAGCTTCTGCGGAGGTATCTAGACATTAAGTTAGCATTTATGCATTTATTAATTGCGAGGTTATGGAGAGGAAGCTATAAAAAACTTTTATGGTAGCAGGATGGTAAGTCAATAAGATACATAAGTAAGTTGTTATCGATCGGTACTGGAACGTTATATAGGTTGTTGGAGCGAGAGAGCTTGCGTTAAGAGAAGAAGAATTAGCATCATTTTAAGTTCATATATATTAGGACTTTTTTTGTTTTTTTAGTAAATCTAAATGCAGTAGAACTTCTGATAAATCCATTTTAATTTTCATTTAAAAACTCCCTTTTCCTTTAAGCAAAAATCATGTATTATGGGAATAATTGGGAAAACACTAAATTATATAGTTTGATTAGAATATATAAAGAAAAGATGTGTTTATAATGTATTTAAAAACTCTAATTGGAGTGCTATTTATTGCGTTTACAACATTTGTAGCACCTCCTGTAGCAATTATTTGGCAAAACCATAGAATCAAAGAAGGAAAATTGGAAAGTGAATTAATTAATATAAATGAATATATAGGACTATATACAACTTATTTAATGATAGTAACTCCAATATTTTTAGCATTTGTTGTATTAATATCAAATTGGATTCGTGAAGAGAATAAAAATATGCGTGAAAGGAATAAGCAAGAACAGCAAAGTATTGAAAAAGTAAAACACCTTTTTCAATACTTCGTCAATATAGAAGCATATAGGAATATTGAAATATTGATGAAAAAGTATCCATGTTTGCTGGATTTTCTAAATTTACAAAGTCAAAATGAAATTATTAACGACTACATTATAGATACAAAGGGTTTATATGAAGATAAAGAATTTAATTTTGTAAAGACAGAGAACTCTAGTTTTATTACCGACCATTCGCAAATGATAGTAATATTTTATTCATTTTTGAAAAGATGTGAGAACGGTTTAAATATAAAGTTGCTTGATAGTGAAGAGGCTAAACTTTATCTACATTATCTAAATAATATGATAAGTTACAGCGGTTTCGATATTTCGGGTGAAGGATGAACTAAGGGGAAATTAGTATTATTCACATATAACCTCGTATAATTTTTTTATCAAACAGCTTTTTTCTCTTTTAAGTTGTGGGAAGATTGGCTTTGTTACGCATTCCGCACTTCAAAACGTAGGAATGGGGGTCATGGGCTTTGTATCTGATAATTAGAATTAAAATAAATTTGAAGGAATTAGCTAAAGTTGATTTTGAAATTATATTGATAGAAGCCCAACGAGACGCAGAGCGATTAGGAAATAGTCCTTCCAGTGCATCGAAGACACTAAAAAGTAAAAGATTATAGGGGTAATATTTAATAATAAAATAAAAAAAATAATTATGTGGGGAAGTTGAGTTTAATGCGGGACATTATGAATATTAGTATTTTGGAAATAGTTATTAGTTTTGTCAATATTATTCTGGCATTCTTTGTCTTTAAGTTGTCAAAAAAAAACATGAATGCAAAACTGTATATTAATTCTTATATTAGAAAGTTAGGAGAAAATGAATTTGTACCTGACTGGGGTATCAGCCTGCATCGTGATATTGATTTCAACCAAAAAGGTTTTCCTGAAATTCCCCATGATGAAAGTGCTTGGGAACTAGAAATTTGTAATAACGGAGATTTGCCAGCAACTGATATATTCTTAGAGTACTCTTTAACTATTAAGAAGTGGGATTTTGAATTTGGTATAGACGAAGCCGATGTAATAAACGAACGACTATTTGATTATAAAACGGTTAACAAAGATATAAAAATTGATTATTTGGCTCCAGGCGGGAAAAAAGTTATTCAAATTGCTTCTTTATCGGGTGAATTTCCAGAAGCTGATTTACGGGTTGAAAAACTCATCTCACTCGAAGGGAAGTTTATCAAAAAATCGGTTATTATTGAAAGTTATACACATCCAGAGTTTTTTAAGATAGCTGACTCACATCATCACCGCCAAATGATAGGTGCACATAAGTAACTGTTACGCCCTTACGGGTTGGACGCATAAAAAGACAATTTTATTAAATGTTGGTATATTATCCATAATAAAAACATGGTTGCTGCGGTTGGTGAGAATCCCGTCATACTACATGTTACGAAAGATGAAAATGTATAGGACAACAACATTCATAAAAGAAGCAGAATAGCTAACGTGGTAAGACATCCGATTTAGTAGGGTGTCTTTTTTATGTTATTTTCACAGGAATAAAGATTAATGCAAATTATTCTGTTACTGAAAGACTGTACTTAAACGGTAACGTATGTAATAGTCTTCCAAATGTAATTATAGCAAGCGTTGCAGCATGCTTGTAATTACTGTTTGACCGTTACCGAAAAATAAAGTGAGTTTAAGTCGTTGTACGATATACGAGTATATGGGATATCTTGTTTATCCACCTCTTATATTAATTGTAATATTACCTTACATCAATATTGTTAGATAAAAGTAGAGAAGGGATTAGGGTCTTTTCTCTACTTTTTTGAAATTAATTCGGTTACTTTTTCAGCTAATAATTTCAATAACTGTGGATTATTATTTATTGAGTCAATCGTATTTTGGTGTAAGGATGTTTGTCCTTGTTGGATTGGTGTATTTGAAAAATCTACACCAAAGTACTTATCAACAAGGCTTTGTTTTACCGCTTTTTGTTCTGCTGGTTCCAAATCTTTAAGATATGGGTCAAGTGATGCCAATTCCAATTCGATTTTTCTATTACGTCTTTCCTCTATTCTATGGCTTGTAGCTTGTTTAGCACCATAAGTGAACAGTGTTAATCCTACACCAGTCATAACTATTCTACTGACTAATGTAATCCATGTCATGACCCCTTCATTAATAATAATGAACTGATATCCAAACCACAAAACACCAATCATTGAGAGCAAAGAAATAGCGTTCCAACCCAGAGCTTTATTTGCTTCACTATTTGCGATTTTTTGATAACCCTGAGCTAAACCTTTCATACTCATTAATCCAAGTATTTTTTCAGCATCTTTGTTCATGGTGTGAATTTGGTCAAGTTCAGTTTGGATTGTTGCCTTGAATTCTTGGATTAATAAATCAAAGGCATTCTGTTGGGTTTCTATTTGTTTTTCATAACCTTCTGTTACTGAATCAAAGGAGTTTTGCAGGGTTTCCATTTGTTGCTCGAAGGTTACTTCAATCTCACTGATAATTCCTTTATAATCTTCTTCACCTTGGTCAATAAAATTATTAAATCCATTATTTCTTTGGGCTTGTCCTTGTAAAAATTGATTTTGCAATTCATTGACAACGGAGTCAACTCTAGTTTTTTGGTCGTTTATTGCAGAAGTAAGCTCATTAAACTTTTCTGTATTTTTTGATAAGACTTCTGAAGTTTCTGTTGCGGTTTTCTCTATGTTGGATAAGTGTTGACCAATTGACTTTCTAAAGCTAATAACAGAGTTTCTTACGCCTTCAATTTCCGATGGAGTCTTTGCAATTAATAAATGGGGAAAATATTGTAACAAGGTTTCAAGGTGATTCAAGGCATTAACTAAATGTCTCCCATTTCTATTGTTCATATAATTGGTTATTTCACTTAAAACATGAGAAATTGGGCCATTTAAGTTGTTCATTATACCAGTTGATACTAACCACGGGTCTACTTTATCCAAAGCTTCCTTTAGAAAGTCAAAGGTCGAACTTATACGTCCTAACATTTGCACATCTTGAGCCGATAAATCAGGGAAGTCAATTTCGTCTAAAATTTTTAGGACATTAATCGTATTGGTATAGGAAGCATGATTATTAATTTTTTCATCTAATGATATAGGCATAAAATATTCCTCCTTCCATAAATGGTAATCCATATACAAACTATCATACATCAATATTCATAGGTAAAGTACAAATTATGATAGCCTGTTCTAATAACGAACATTTCAGTAATTAATTACCAATAGGGAATCAAAAATTATTTCGTCCATTGATACAACTCGTTCAGGTTTCCATTGTTAGAGTTATTTATATGTTTTTTCAATTAAATTCACCAATAACAGATTAAGAGAAGTAGAGCGTGAGGACAGTTTGTACTAGTAATAAAAACATGTATGCAAGACAGTTGAATAGGTATTAGTTTTGAGTAATTTATCCTATGAAATATATATAATGTAGAGTTCTGTAACTCGTTCAGCACTTCAATACGCAGCATCAGTTGCAGACCTTACTGAACCAGCTAGTGCTGGAATGGGCAGCACGTTCAGATATAGTGTGCACAGTCGGGGGTAATTACCAAATTAACATCATTCCTTTCCTAGATAAAGGATGGTAGTAGGTGTATCCAAACGGTATAAAAGTAAGAGAATTGTCGATATTAGAAGGATTTCTAGAACTTTTGTAGAATATAAATATTGAATGCAATTATTGGCAGGGATAAAATGGCAATTCATCAGCAGTCTATTGATTACATAGATATCCCTGCACCACTACATAGTAATGATACGTATCATCGTTTTGTTTATGGGGAAGTAGATTGGGAAGAAAACAATCAATTCAAGCGTGCAATTTAAATTATAATGGGATATGGAGAAAAGTTAACTTACCGCAGAGTGGCACATATTTTGACGACACCAAATACCCCTAATGATATTTCAGATTTAGAAAAAGTGTTAGCTGCGATTCAAAGGTTAAAAGACCGTAATCAAAATTATAACGATTAATATGAAAAGTATTAAATACCTACCTATCTAGTTTGATAGGTAGGTATTTGTAAATCGGAATAATTAAAAAAGGGGGAAATTCATTGTGAAAACATGGATATTTCAAGGCAATCCAATAAAGTTTAATGTCGATGATTATCTATTAAAGAATGATTATATATGGTGGTCAATCAGACAAGAGCATTTTGTTAATGACATTAATCTAGATGATGAAGTTTTCATTTGGCGTTCAGACGGTACAAATAAAGGTAGTGGAGGTGTAGTTGCTAGAACTAAGGTAGTGACATTACCACAAGAACATACAAATGATGAAGAATCCTTAAAGTATTGGTATGAAGATGTTAGTGGGGACTCATACCTAGCAGTTGAGTTAGAAGTTTTAGAAGTTGAAGTAGTAAACGGAATCAATCGTCTAAGGTTACAGGAACATGAAATATTATCTGATTTACTTATTCTTCGCTTACGTCAAACCACAAATTATCTTGTAGCAGATGAACATGCTAGTTATTTGCGAAAATTATGGCATAATAGTCTGCCTGTGAATCATGAAGAAATACATAATAGTTTTCCTCTGGCGGCTTCACTTGGAGGGGGGGCAGAAGATACGAAGCAATTAGAAAATAAGTTTCATAAAGTTATGATTGAAGTTTCGAAAAATGCTAAGGACATAGGCTATAATCCTACACGTTTTACACAAATGGTTTTAACGGTTGGGGGTTATGCGGTTGCTAAGAAATTGATTAATAGTCGGGGATTATCTGATGGTTTTAATATTCTTTGGGAACTAAATCGGTTGGATTTATCAGTTGAAGCTGTTGTACTTAGACAAGAGTTTCAAACTTTATTTACAGAAGAAGAAAGAAGATTTGCTAGGGAACGTTTAAAAGAAGTTGGTTATGAGGTATTGAAAGAAAATACACTACCTTCATTAGAATCGAGTAACCGCAGTAGAGAATATGAGAAATATGATGAAGGATTACTTGGGAAAGTGGTATATGAGTATTTATTTAATGGTAAAACGCCTAGGTGGTTAGATGAATATATATTAGAAATCGAAGATATGAAAAGTAGTGGTTTTGAATCGATGAATATCCTTCATTATTTAGGTCTACGTGCTCCATATAAGGGGATATTTATAGACAAAAGTTTTAAAGATTCATTAGTTATCTTAAATGAAAAGGGAGAAGAGTACAATTTAATTGTGAGATTGCTTGAGGTTAACGAGAAAGCAATAAGTAGAGAGAAAGAACTAGGTGACAATGTTACAAAAGATATTGAATCAGAAAAGGTAGAAGAAGGTCTTCGTAATGAAGGTGGTTTGAAATATTATTACGGAAAACGCTATGAGCGCGATTCTAAAAATAGAATAGAAGCAATTAAACATCATGGTTCAAGCTGTGTCGCTTGTGAATTTAACTTTGAAGAGGTTTATAGAGAGCGAGGTATAGATTTCATTGAAGTTCATCATATAAATCCATTAAGTACACTTGGGGAAGCAGTTGAGATAAATCCCGAAATTGATTTAGTTCCGTTATGTGCCAATTGTCATCGAATGGTACATAGGAGGAAAGATAATGTGTTAAGCATTGAACAATTGAAGGGGATTTTGAAGAGTATAAAATAAAAGGCTTTTTTGTATTAATGTTGTAATTGGAATCACAATTATATTTTAAGTTGATTGCTTTAACTTTTGATATTAATACAATTTCAAAAGTTATAGTGTAATGAACTAAATAACAATTAGTTATTTATAACAAAAGTTTATTTTAAGTTAATAAATTTATCTTCATAACTTGTCGAATGTTAATGTTTGCCTCCATCTTATTATGAACATTACATAGAACACTTTAAAATGAAATTAAAAAAGGAACTAGTTGGATTTCCTAAATAGTCTAGCAGACATTGGGAGTTGTAATACTAAAAATGCCAGTAACTTTACATAGGATTTATGAGAAATCAAATCAACAAATAATAGTGCACTTGCTTTACTTTTTAGATAGGAGGATAAAGGGATGAAACGGCAATTAAAAGGCCTATATGGATTTCGTAATATTGAGAATGAAATATATAAAGCCTGGTTAAGTTCATGGGACAAAAATGATTATATAAGTCTTTGGAAGAGTCTAACTGGAAAATCGGTAGAGGATATTGATAACTTTCTGGCAGGCTCTATTGATGTGTTAAAAATAGCCGCGGAACAAATACCAATAAATAAAGAAAATCCAAACGAATATTACGATTTAATTTACCACTATTTTAATGAGGCGATGTTTCATGTTTACTTTAGAGATAGTTCAAACTCAATAAATGTGGGCAATTATCACGAAATATTAATCGAAGTTAGTAATCATAGCACAAAAAAGCAATTGATAGAAGGATTCGATATTGTAAAACGGAATGGGATAGATATTGTATTAGATGGTTCTATAGTTGGGTATTTAGGAACAATGAGTGATTTATTTTGTGCTGTATTCCGTGAAGAGTTCATTAAGGAAGATTATTTGGACTATGCTATCGAAATAAATCAAATAAGGAACATCCAAGAAGAATTCACATTACAGCTATGGAATATTCCTTTTGTGGCTAATGCAGATGATTTAAATATACTTGTAGAAAAAATACTATATGAATGTTCGGTTGAACTTGGACTAGAGTTTAAGAGAGGACATTTTGATACTTATCAAAAGGAAAAAGGGGTTTCATCAATCGATTTGAAATTAGAACTAAGTAACAATAATTATATTAGAGAGCCGTTGATGTATTTCAATTTTGCAAACGACTCATCAACAAGTAGACATAAGTTTATAGCTTATTATCAAGTAATTGAATTTTTTTATAAAAGAGCTTTGAAAATAGCTAGGCTTCCAAGACCTAAAGAAATAGATGTGATACGTGAGGTAATATGCAAAGCTATAACTGCAGATGAAGTAAAGGCATGGATAGAACATAGAGAATACTATAGCTTAAAACACTTTGAATATCCTGCATTAAAGAAATTAGATATAAACAGTGTTAATCTGATAGAAGATATGACGAACAGAATATATAGTGTTAGATGTTCAATTGTTCATGCAAAAGAAACAACGAATATTAACGATAATTTCATACCAAATTTGAATGATAAAATAATTACACAGGAAATTCCTTTGATTAAATTTATTGCAGGCATTGTTTTAGAGTCATGGAGTAATTTTCCACTTTTAGAGGTAGAGTAATTACGACAAAAATTAGGTTATGTAGATATTCATTATTGAACAAGATTTTGACATTTATTGTTTATTTGTAGGATTGTTTTTTAAACCACTACACAACTGCACTAGAAAATGAAAATATATTTGAGTTTATACAAAAATTAATAAGGAAAAGAAGTTATGAATATTGGGTTAATAAAACTTGCAACTGAAATTAAATGAACTGATATATATACATGTTGATTATAAATTTAGATATAATTATACATTTTAAGATGAAAGGAAGCGTATTATAAGTGAGGAAAATATTATTTTTACTGATAGGGTGTTCCTTAGCTATGTTTGGTTGTACTGCTGAAAAAAAAGTTGAGGATAAGAAAAAATTCGAGGATGTACAAGTTGAAAATGATGAAGAGAAACTTGTATTGGATAAAGAGGTACAAATTGAAGATGAAAAAGAAAATTATAAAATAGAGAAAATTACTATACCTATTGAATTAAATTTGCAACAGAGTGAATATGGAGCATATCATGAATTTGGTAATGCAATAATAAAAGAGATGGCAAAGGAATTCAACATAGATGTAGAAGAAAGGGAATTTGTTTCAGATGATGATTCAGATATTGCAATAAGGAGAGGAGATGTAGATGTTATAACAGGCATAATAAGATTAGAGCCTGATGAAACAGAATTAACAAAGACATATTCATATTATACAGGCCCACTATATAAAATGAATGGAGAAGAACTGCTACCGGAAAGAAGTTATTCGATGGTTGTTGGAAAGGAAAATAAGGAACTAATAAATTTTTTAAATGATAATATTTTAAAATTCAAAGAATCAGGTAGGCTAGAAAAGATTCAAAATGAATATCTAGGAGACAGAGGGAAATAAGGATAATCTTTAAAGGAAAGAACCTCTTTTACATAGATTTATTAACTCACTTCAGAAGAAACGACAACTGGTTTATAGATAGAAAGAAGAATGAAATATCTGGAAGTGGTATACCTATAAAAAACTATGAATGAACGGCTCTATTACTTGCTATGCACTACAAAATTCTGCATGATGTAAGACTAAACACAAGCTATTTTGTGAATTTGTCTAATGTGTAAATAGTTAGTAAAGAAGAGACTATTTCCTAATTTAAAGGGGATAATCCAGTTTTGGCGAACTGACGACTTGGTTTTAGTAAAAGCGAATGTACAATACCTTGTCGTTAAGGATGCGATGGTGCATAAAATAAAAAAGGATGCTATCCAAACGGGTAACATCCTTTCTTGTTTATAGAAACTTAAATAAAAACTCTTTTAATTGTTCCCAACCTAAAAGGATTGTAACTATTGCGGACACTAATCCAATGATAATGATTAGGAAATTTATAAACTTAACTATGATATTATTAGATAATTTGTATTGCGTAGAATACTGAATTATTCCCGTCCAATAAAGAAGGGATATTGGAAGTGTAACGAAGAACTGAACACCTTCCCTTAGTAAGACAATCGGGTTAAAGATATTTGCCTTTATGCTTTCGTAAAGTTCTTCATATCTAGCAATCTGCATAATTAGTATAGTGTTCAACATCTTAAATTCTTCAGTCAATGCAGACGGGTTTCTTAAATACTGTACTGTATTAACCAATACAGGATAATTACTTACTCTGTACCCACGAAAAGGTGGTTCGTAGTCAACAAGTCCAGCGTCCATTAATAGCCTTTGGGCTTTTGGGGCTTGGCTAATCAATTTAACGTGAAGTTCATTTTCTGCTTGTTTATTTCCTATTCTACTCGAATAATAATCGTAGTTAAGATGATTGTTTAAATACTCAACATAAGACTCATTATATCCTGCTAAGTAATCAATATCCTTAATCACCATTCTTAAACTCATAAACTCCTTAATGAAACCGATAGCTATTAATCCTAGTGCAAATAAAATCATTTTTAAAACCATTTAACACGTCCGCCCCTTATCCTAAAAGATTCTAAGAGAATTATACTATACATTGAAATTGCAAACGTCATTTATACTGTAATAGAATGTCAGGAAAAGTATGATGTTAAAATACTTCTTTATACTTTATGACAACTACTTTATATTTGAAATATAAAATTAAACTTAGGAAGTAGTTTTCACTACTATAACTATATATACATTAGGTAACTGCTAATGCGTTGACCCAACTAATGTTACACGTTACGCAATTCAAAACGCAGCATCTGTTGCAGTTATGTTCTTGACTACTGAAGTAGATGTAGTCATACCTCCGAAGATATGCTTAAAGAGAGCCCGTATTTTAAGAATTCTCTTTTTAAATTGGAATCATATGATATAATAGTTCTTAGAAGGTCATTGAACCAAGTTCGTAAATATGTAATACTCCCTAGCGAGTAAAACCGTAAAAATAATAAGTATGGCGGCGGCACAAACACTTATGGCTTATGGCTTCGGCAAATTGATATGCGAAACCCAGTAGACAATCTATACGCGTAGACGCTTAAGTGTTGGGGCCTTTGGACGCGGGTTCGACTCCCGCCGTCTCCATACTGAGAAATCATATGGTTTCAAACACAGAAAAAACCCTTGTATATCAAGGGTTTTTTCTTTTTCCTATTTCGTATGATTTCATATAGTGTCAATAGAACGTAGTCAAAGTGAAGTCATTTATCTATATCTCAATATAGTTAACAAACTTCTGAATTGCTTCTCCGTGACATGTGTATAGATGTAAAACGTTGTTTATTATATCAGTATGTCCTAAGCGGTCTTGCACTTCCTTCAAACTAGCATCTGTCTTAAATAACAAGGAACAATGTATATGACGTAAACCGTCACCAAAAAATATGGCTGAGAAACAGAATCTTAGGAAATTGAGGATTGGGAAAGCCATAATAGATGTATTGAAAGATATCAATACATCTTTGAATAGTTTATGAGAGTGAAATAGTTTAGTCTAGTGGTTTCTCATATTATAAGACAAGTTCACTTTCGATATTGAAATATCTATAAACATCTATATCTGATGCCTTTGCAGGGCTTCCTTTATATATTTTACCTTCAAGTGTATTTTTAATAACTAATGATCCTGAGGAAATAAAACAATCCTTACCAACCTTTATTCCATCGTTAAATGTACTATTTATGCCGATAAAACAATTCTCACCAATTTCGCAGCTTCCAGCAATAACTGCATGTGAAGAAATAAAACAATTATCCTTTATAACCGATCGGTGTCCAATATGGTTTCCACTCCAAAGGATAACGTTATTTCCTACGCTAACATGATGTTGTAATACATTATTTTCAAAAATAAAACAATTTTCACCGAGTGTCACGTTTCTCCAAACAAAAGCTTTGGAGCTAACATAAGATACTAATTCATATCCCTTACTTTTGGTTTCATGATATAATCTAGTTCTCAATCTATTAAAATCAGTATAAGTAGCTGCGACGAATGCTTTATATTCACTTGCTCGGTAAATTTGATGTACCTCTTCAAACGGAACAACTGGTAAATCATAAAGTTTGTCACTGACTATACAATGCTTCTCACCAGTAAAAGCCACTATTTCATATGGAGAATCATAAGTAAAATATTCATAAGCAATTTCTGCAAATTCGCCTGTCCCTACAATTACTAACTTTTCGCCATTCTTCCATGGTTTGTCCATTTTATTCAATCACCATACCCTCTAAATATTTTTTTTATTTCTTCCTAATTCAAGTATATGGAACATAGCAAGTAAATATACAATAAAACTACCAATTTTTATATTTAGTATTTTATGAAATTATGATGTAAACACACTATTAAAAGAAAACATTGTATAAATAAAAAGACTAAAAAGATCCTAGCATGCAAAATGGATACTTAATAATGACTGACAATAAATCCATATGAAACTTACATCTTATAAAACATTGCACGAAACGACTTTATCATTGGATAGGGTCTTTTTTTGTTAATAAATTGTTTCAACTATTTGTATGTATACAAGACTAATAAATAGATAATACTTTGAGTAGTAAGAATTTAGAAAGAGAGAATAATAAAGAAGTAATTGGTATGGGCATTTTTTTATAGTGTGAAGGTTCTTTTGGCTAAGACTACTGAATATAGTGTATTGTGTAGCGAAAAATTAATAGTAAGGATACAGGAAAAAGATCATTATCATATTTATTTTTGAATAGTCTTTTTGAAGTATGGACAAGTTTATTTTTGATTATTATTCGTAAGCCACTAATACTACTTTTTGCGTTTGATAATTACCTATATTCTAGAAGACATATCTTTTTTAGCCAAATTCGGACAGGTAATAATAATATAATATTTACTATACAAGAATTTCGAACTCTGAAACTGGATATGAAAAAGAAAAAAACACATATATATAAGGTGTGAAAATGTGCTAAAGTATTTTGAATTTAAAACAGCTAATAGATTTTTAGGAAAGAAGAATCTACAGAAAATATAGTTTTGATGAACAACCTCAACTCATAAATGTATTCCTTGATGACATAAGTATAGAAGGTACAAGGATGGGAATAACTAAGATTACAAGACTTTAAAATTCATACCAGGCACAAAGATTAGTTGTTGAGATTGGAATTACAGGATATTCAAAATTTAATGGACATTCTTAAATAAACAACGAAAAAGGGATTGAAATAGATTTCCATTATATTGAAAACTGCAACTATTATTTAAAATATCGAACATGTTTTTTGAATAAATTTTTTTATTATTAAGGCAAAAGGTGCATATTTGGGAGGATAAATAAGTGTTCCAGTGTATCCAAATATTATGGAAGTAATTTTGGGAGGTGGCGTACAATTTGAAAGTATTAATTACTGGCGGTGCCGGATTTATTGGGTCTCATGTAATAGAAGAATTACTAGAATATGAATTCCAAGTTGTATCGGTTGATAACTATGTAACAGGCTTTAAGGAGAATTTATGTGAAGGTGTAAAAAAATATGAGATGGATTTGAATGATCCAAAGTTTGAGTCTATTTTTATTGAAGAACAACCAGATTATGTGATTCATTTAGCTGCCCAAGCTTCAGTTATGGTATCTATGAATGATCCATATTTTGACTTTTTAACGAATACGGTTGGAACTATTAATGTGATGCTCTTATCAAAGAAATATAATGTTAGGAAGTTTTTATTTGCCTCATCAGCAGCTGTTTACGGTGAACCTGAATATCTTCCGATTGATGAAAATCACTCAATAAATTCACAATCATTTTATGCACTTTCCAAGCACTCAGCAGAGAATTATATAAAACACTATAGCGTATTTAATGGATTAGATAGTTGTATATTAAGATTTTCAAATGTATATGGACCAAGACAAAATGAAATGGGAGAAGCAGGAGTAATTTCTATCTTCATTAATCGTTTATTAGCCGATAAAGAAGTAAGTATATACGATGGCAGTCAAACTAGAGATTTTATCTATGTGAAGGATGTCGCCTCTGCTTGTCGTTTGGCGTTAATGAGCGAGGCAAAGGGGGTTTTTAATATTAGTTCATGTTCAGAAACTGGCATTGAAGAACTATATAATAAAATCACTGAATTGACAGGGATTAATACAATACCGTTGTATGAACCAAGAAGATTGGGAGAAATTGTGCAAAGTATTTTAGATAATCGAAGGGCGATTAATGAATTTGATTGGCATGTTCAATATTCACTTCAAGAAGGGTTAAATGAAACTACAAGATTCTACACCAATAAACGTTTATCTGTAAATGTGGAGAAATAAAAGTCGGTAGGGGAGCTAAGGAATCGATGAGTTATATAACATTTGATTATTCAAGGGCCATTCCTTTATTCAATAAATATGAATTTGACGCCTTGAAAAAAAGTATTCATTATTATCATAATAAAATACAAGAAAAAGAAGATCCAGGTCATAATTCGTTAGGTTGGCTTGATTACCCCGTTAACTATAATCAAAGAGAGGTCGACCTAATTAAAAAATTATCCGTAAAAGTACAAAATGATAGCGAAATCTTATTAGTAATTGGAATTGGTGGATCATATACAGGTGCACGCGCTGGAATTGAAATGCTTACACATAGTTTTCATAATCAACTTTCTACTGCACAGTGCTCTTCACCGAAAGTGTTTTTTGTCGGAAATCATCTAAGTTCAATTTATATGAATGATTTGATGGAATTTCTAGAAGGAAAAGACTTTTCCATTAACGTGATTTCTAAATCAGGAACGACTTTAGAACCGGCGATTGCGTTTAGAATCTTTCGGAAATTGCTCGTAGATAAATACGGTGAGAAAGAAGCAAGATCACGCATTTATGTAACAACAGATAATAATAAGGGCCGATTGAAAGCACATGCAACGATAGAAGGTTACGAAACATTTGTGATACCTAAAGATATCGGGGGACGTTTTTCTGTATTGACCTCTGTAGGACTTTTTCCAATGGCAGTGAGTGGAATATGTATAGATAATATTTTAAAGGGTGCCGCCAGAGCAAGAGTAGAACTAAATCAGCCTGGCATTAGTGATAATATCGCTTATCAATATGCTGCTGTTCGCAACCTGTTATATAAACAAGGAAAAACGATTGAGCTTCTTATTAGTTACGAACCAAGTCTTCACTATTTTTCTGAATGGTGGAAGCAACTTTTTGCCGAAAGTGAAGGTAAAGAACAGCTAGGTATATTCCCAGCCTCAGCTACTTTTTCGACTGACCTACATTCCCTTGGTCAGTATATTCAAGAGGGGAGAAAAGGCTTATTCGAAACAGTTATTAAGGTAGAAAAAAGTGGAAAGGAACTTGAGATTGTAAAGGAAGCAATAGACTTTGACGATTTAAACTACTTGAATGGACAAAAAGTAAGTTTTATAAATGAAAAAGTGTTTCAAGGTACATTACTTGCTCACACGAATGAGGGGATACCTAATATAATAATTGAAATACCAGAAATCAATGGATTCACCTTTGGTTATCTTACTTATTTTTTTCAATTAGCATGTACAATGAGCGGATATTTACTTGGTGTGAATCCCTTCAATCAACCAGGTGTGGAAGTTTATAAAAATAATATGTATTTTCTATTGGGTAGGTCCGAATATAAAGAGGAATCTGTAAAGTTAACTCAATGATAAATATTTTTTTAATATTCTTAACTCATTTTATTTTCTTTAGGAAACTATCTTTTTGCAATGCATGTAATCCTAATCGTTTAATCATAGGTCCGTCACTCACACACTCAATAAATGTAATTATCTATAAAACAACATTTCCCTGGCAGTATTGTAGTCTATCTAATTTTTATAATACTTGTTGGATGCTGAGTATATTGTGAAGGCTTAATCAGTTTTCGAAAAAGGGGTTTTATTTTAAAAGGAGGCTTTTCATGATTGATATTGGCACCTTAAAAGAACCAATCTATGTTACCAGACCACTATTACCTTCCCTTCAAAAATTAAATAGCCAATTTAGTGAAGTATGGGATAGTAAATGGTTAACCAACAACGGTCTTCAGCAAAAAAGATTGGAGAAACAATTGAAGGATTATTTAAATACAGAAAACATCGTACTTTTTAATAATGGCACAATGGCACTTCTATTAGGATTAAAATCATTGAATCTCGCTGGGGAAGTGATTACAACTCCCTTTACTTTCCCAGCAACTGTCCAAGCACTTGATTGGAATGGACTGACCCCTGTGTTTTGCGATATTGAACCCGATACATTAACGATTGATGTAACTAAAATTGAAGCACTTATTACGGAAAAGACAAGTGCCATACTTGGGGTACATGTTTTCGGAAATCCATGTGATGTTCTAAAGATACAAGAAATTGCTGATAAATATGATTTAAAAGTGATTTATGATGGTGCACATGTCTTCGGAACAATGATAAAAGGAAAACCTATAGGAAGTTTCGGTGATATGACAATGTTTAGCTTTCATGCGACGAAACTTTTTCACACGATTGAGGGGGGAGCCTTAACTTTTAAAGATCAATCGTTAGTAATGAAACTAAACCAATTAAAAAACTTTGGTCTTGTAGGTCAGGAAGAAGTTGTTTTACCTGGATTAAATGCCAAGATGAATGAGATTCAAGCAGCTATCGGATTAGAAACTTTGAAATTAGTAGACGAGGAAAGAGCAAGAAGGCATGAAATTAAAATAGAATACGAACAACACTTGGCTAATGTACCTGGAATACGTGTAATAACAAAATTGGAAGACGAGAATAGTAGCTATCAGTACTTTGTAATTGAAATAGATGAATGTTTATTTGGTCAATCAAGGGATTGGCTTCTTGAACAATTACAACAATATAATGTGTTTTCAAGGAAATATTTTTATCCGTTATGCAGTGATTTCGCCTGGTATAAGCATCTAAAATCTTCTCAACCTAAGAACCTTCCTCAGGCCCAAAAAACTGTTAAAGGGGTGTTGTCTTTGCCTTATTATGGGGAGTTGGAACTGACATCCGTTTTGACAATTTGTGAAATTATAAAAAAATTACAAGTAACTACTGTGAGTGTTGCGTTATGAAGGGAATAATATTAGCTGGCGGATCTGGAACTCGTCTTTATCCACTAACGAAATCCATCTCGAAACAAATGTTACCTGTATATGATAAACCGATGATTTATTATCCGCTATCGGTTTTATTACTAGCAGGCATTAGGGAAATATTAATTATTTCAACTCCAAGGGATATAACAAGTTTTAAAGACTTATTAGGAGATGGAAGTAAAATTGGAATAAAATTATCTTACGAGATACAATTTCAGCCAAGTGGACTAGCGGAAGCATTTATAATTGGAGAAAAGTTCATTGGTAATTCTACTGTTGCATTAGTATTAGGTGATAATATTTTTTATGGTTCAGATTTTGGAAACCGTCTACGACATGCGGCAAGGTTATCTAGAGGTGCAACAATATTTGGATGTTATGTAAAAGATCCAAGAGCATATGGAGTAGTAGAGGTGGATGAGCATATGAATGCTATTTCCATAGAGGAAAAGCCTGAGTATCCAAAATCATCTTATGCGATTCCAGGGTTATATTTCTTTGATAATCAAGTAATAAACTTTGCTAAAAAAGTTTCGCCTTCTATTAGGGGTGAAAAGGAGATCACTTGTGTCATTAATGAGTACCTTCTTCGCGGAGAATTAAAGGTAGAAGTCATGGGTAGGGGATTGGCGTGGTTGGACACTGGAACACACGAATCTTTGCTAGAAGCATCTAACTTTGTTGAGGCGATTCAAAAACGACAAGGTTTGTACGTTTCTTGCATAGAGGAAATCGCCTATCGGAGGGCTTATATTTCAAAAGAGGAGCTGTTAGTTCTTGCAGAGCCATTAATGAAAACGGATTATGGGAAATACTTAGTTGAAATTACAAAATCGAAAGAACTATTTAGTTCATTAATGCATAATTAGCGGACATTAGAAAAAATACGAAGTTTAGGAGCCAAAATGAATATATTAGTTACTGGTGGAGCCGGGTTCATTGGGACAAACTTTATTAAATACATGCTTTCGAAATATGAAGACTATAGAATAATTAATCTAGATTTGCTAACATACGCAGGAAATCCAGAAAGTTTAAATGAATTTAGTCAGAATAAAAACTATCACTTTGTAAATGGTGATATTGGCGACAAAATAGTAGTGAATGATATTTTTAATATGTTTGATATCCAAGTAGTAATAAACTTTGCCGCAGAGTCTCATGTGGATCGTAGCATAGATAATCCCTCATTATTTCTAATGACAAATGTGATTGGGACAGAAGTTTTACTAGATGCAGCAAAACGTCATTGGAAATTAGATTCTTTTAACAAAAGTTGTAGAGATTTTAAACATAATGTTAATTTCATCCAAATATCTACAGATGAAGTTTATGGGACATTAGATAAAGATGGGTTATTTAATGAAGAGACAAAAATAACCCCAAACAGTCCATATTCAGCATCGAAGGCCTCTGCAGATATGGTTGCCAGAGCATATTATGAAACCTATGGACTCCCGATTATGATAACAAGATGCTCAAATAATTACGGCCCATATCAACATTCGGAGAAATTAATACCATTAGTCATTAATCGTGCATTAAGAAATCTGCCTGTCCCAGTATATGGGGATGGTAAACAGATAAGGGACTGGCTTTATGTAGAAGATCATTGTATCGCAATTGATAACGTGCTTCACAAAGGGAAAATTGGTGAGGTTTATAATGTTGGCGGAAATAATGAAAAAGAAAATATTGATATTGTTAAATTAATTCTTAATTTACTAAATAAAGAAGAAAACCTTATTGAATACGTGGAAGATCGATTAGGTCATGACAGAAGATATGCAATTGATAATGAAAAAATTGTGAAAGAAATAGGATGGACACCCCTAACTACATTTGAAAAAGGACTCAAAAAAACAATTGAATGGTACTTAGATAATATGGAATGGAATAATCTAAGTCATACTAACCATACAAGTAAAAGATGAATATCTAGGGGAAATCCCAAATAAATGAAAACATTACAATTATATACGGTAAATAGTATAATGACTAAATAATTATATAGTCACATGTTTTTGGAAATAGTAGCTGATTTAAAAATGCGATTTAAATAGGGGGAATCAAAAATTGGGATTTGTGGTTACTGAATCACATGAACAATGGAACAGGATAGTAGGAAGTATAAAGTTTAACGATATCTACTATACTTACGAATATTGTAGTACTATTGCAAAACTAGAAAAAGGAAAAGCCAAGTTATTTTATTATGAAAACCATATGGGTATTGTTATTTATCCTGTTATTGTAAGAGAAATTAATTCGAAATATAAAAAAACGATTTATGATATGATAACTCCATACGGATACGGTGGACCATTAGTTAATGGAATTAAAGAGGTTTTGAAAAAGTTTAGAACTGAATTTATTTTATATTGTAAAAAGAATAATATTATATCGGAAGTTATTAACTTCCACCCCTTATACAACAATGCCTCATCTATGGGAAACTATTGTAACCTTTATTTAAAAGGAGAAACAACGGCGGTAAATTTAACAAATGAATTAAACATGATTCGTTCTCAATATACATCAATGAATAAAAGAAATATATTAAAAGCGCATAAAAATGGACTGAAATGCGAGGAAGTAACCAAAAGTGCAGATAATATTAATGTTTTTTTGGGTTTGTATAATGAAACAATGAATCGGAATAATGCAAGCGATTTTTACTATTTCAGTTACGACATTATTGATGAACTCCTAATAGATACGGGAACTTCAAATTCGCATTTGCTTTTCGTTTACTACGGTGAAATAGTAATCTCTGCTGTCCTTCTTTTTACGACGGCTAACTTCTCACACTATCACTTGGGGGCATCTCGAACAGAATATTTATATTTAAGGCCTAATAATTTAATTTTTGATTATATGGTGGAGTTTTCAAAAAACAAAGATTGCACTTATCTTCATCTTGGTGGTGGTTATGAGGAAAATGATAACCTGTTTAAATATAAGACTTCTTTTACGAATAATAATAACTACGAATACTATATAGGTACAAATATTTTAGATGTAGACGTTTATGATTTTGTAGTGGAGGAGAAAAGACTAGACCACATCCTAAATGAAAACTATTTCCCACTTTATAGAGGAACTGATTTAAAGAGAAATGGGATTCTTACTGTAAAACTACAAAATTAGGTGAGTATAATAGACGATGTAAAAACTTAATAAAGTAATCTAATCACTATGGGGTGTTACCTGTGAAAAGTTTAAAAGTGAAAATTCCCGTCGAAGGTTCAAATACCCACTTTTACTAGAAACAAAGGTGATTTTCCTGTCATTGAAATGGCAATCTAATATATAGTTGAAGAAGTAATTACAAAGTGGTGTATTTAAGATATTATTGTCAAAGATATGTATTAATCAATCCTATACAAATGGACTCGAATTTGATGCAGGTGAAAAATTCTGTGTAAAAACCATCTTTAGAAAATGCACCAACTAATTTAGCGATTATCGGATGCTCTATATTAGCACCGGAAACCCCTTCATATTATGGACAACTTTTTTACGGAGTAAATAAGCTTTCAAAAAAATGCTTGGTTGGTATTCCATTTAGATTGTTCAAGAGCTTTTAAATGGAATACCAACCTAGAAAATTTAGTGTTTCACTTGAATGATAATATTTATACTTCCCTCAGTAATTAAATAGACCTGAAGTGATAACGTTAATACGTTCCATCAAATCCCCCTCCATCATCCGAAGAGCACCATCCACTTCCTCGGCCGAACCCTTCCTCACTCCAAAATAAAACTTACATTTGGGTTCGGTTCCTGAGGGTCTAATACACACCCAAGAGTCATCTTCCAAAAAGAATTTAAGAACATCGGCTTCTGGTAAGCTGATTGGAATGGATTCGCCGTTAAGCTCGTGGCGGGTTCTTTTTTTGTAATCTTCAAGAGCAATTATTCGAATTCCTCCGATTGTTTCAGGCGGGTGATTTCGAAATTCGCTCATAATTTGAGCTATGGATTCTTGTCCACCTTTACCTTTCAAAGTAATCGATTTTAAAGACTCTTTGTAATAGCCGAATTCTTTGTATAAGTTGGTCAGTGCGTCAAACATTGATATTCCAATGGATTTGTAATATGCGGCCATTTCCGAGGTCACTAGCGCTGCTTGGACAGCGTCTTTGTCACGGGAAAATTCACCAATTAAATATCCGTAGCTTTCTTCGTAACCAAATAAGAATTTGAATTGGCCACTGTAATTGAACTCTTCAATTTTCTCGGAAATAAATTTGAATCCTGTTAATGTATCCAGTGTATGGACACCGAATTTCTCCGCGATTGCTCTTCCAAGTTCGGAAGTGACGATGGTTTTCAGTACGATTCCGTTTTCAGGAATTTCGTTTTTAGTCTTTTTTTGCAGTAAAATATAATGTAGAAGAAGTGCACCAAGTTGGTTGCCCGTCAATAATTCATAGTTACCATCGTCTTTCCGCACAGCTACACCGAGACGATCGGCATCGGGGTCGGTTGCTAAAAGCAATTCGGCTTCTTTTTTATGGCCTAACTGAATGGCGAGTTCAAAGGCTTCACGTTCTTCTGGATTTGGGAATGTAACCGTTGGGAACGTTGGATCAGGACGCTCTTGTTCCGGAACGACTGTTACATTATGAAAACCAAATCCTTTGAGACCAGTAGAAACGGGCACGAGTCCGGATCCGTGTAACGGTGTATAAATGATAGACAGAACTTCTTTAATTGAATGTAATCCTATCTCGCTAAGTGTCAGCAGACATTCCTGATATGCATCGTCGATTTCCTTGAGTATATAATGAAGAAAACCGTTTTCCAACAGTGTTTTTTCATCTTGAATATCAACCCTAAATATATTTGGAATGCTGTCCATATAGTTTACAATTTCATCTGACGCAGCGGGTGGAAGTTGACCACCGTCTTCTCCGTACACTTTCAAGCCGTTATAATCAGCTGGATTATGAGATGCAGTGACTACGACGCCTGCAAAAGCACCTAACTGTCTTATTGCAAATGACAATTCGGGTGTTGGACGGCTTTCTTCAAATAGAAAAACTTGTATGCCGTATTTGCCAATCGTTTTTGCGATTTCAATAGCAAATTGTTCGGAAAAATGTCTTGTGTCGTAAGCGATAACGACTCCCTTTTGCATTGCAATTTTCCCATGATTTTGTATGAGTAGTGCCAGTCCTTCTGCGACAAGGCGTATTGTATATATATTAATTCTATTGATTCCTGCACCGAGTAATCCTCTCATGCCCCCAGTTCCAAACTGTATCTTTTGATAAAATCGGTCTTCAATTTCCTTATGATTCCCTACTATCGATTGTAATTCCATTTTTAAGTGGTCGGGTAAAGAAGTTTCATTTATCCAAGCCTCGTATTTCTCCAAAACATTGCTCATTAAAATCCCCCTTTATTAAAGTGACTGTTTTGTATTCTTCTATCCACTATGCTGCTTGTCCTTTATTTGATGTGAAAAGTCTCTTAGTTCTTGTTGCGAACTAAGAGACTTTTAGATTTTGAAGTTTTGTAGCAATTTAATTTAAAAACAAGTGAATGAATCGATTTGGTTTAAATCAATCCCGAAATATTCCCATCTTCTTCGTCTGCTTCGCCATCTATAGCCGGCAACTGATGTCCTACCAACAAAGGTTGGGTAGAACCAAAAACCTTGTCTTCTCGATAACCAGACGTACGTTTGGCGATACAGACAACCGCGAATTGCTCCGGGATCTACCGCGAAAACTTGGGCTTGATTACCGCTTCCTCCTGGGTATGGAGGTGCAAAGCTTGGCGGTGGTGAAGAAGGGCCTTGTTGTCCTTGTTGTCCAGATGGGGGTCTAGTCGGTGGATCGAAATTAGGCATACCTTGTGCTCCAGGCGGGAAATTCATAGGAGGCCTAAATCCAGGTATTCCTGCCCCCATAGGCGGGCCAAATCCGGGCATTCCTTGCCCAAATTGCTGCCCCATAGGAGGTCCATATCCGGGCATACCTTGCCCAAATTGCTGCCCCATAGGAGAAGCGTATCCAGGCATTCCTTGTTCAAATTGCTGCCCCATAGGAGAACCGTACCCAGGCATTCCTTGCTCAAATTGTGGACCCATAGGTGAACCGTATCCCGGCATTCCAGGATTAGACTGGTATTGGTTTGACATCGGTTCCACGTTATAACCTTCAGGTAATTGCGGATACCATTGTCTTTCATTTTGGTTATCCGGTGGCATATTAACCATTTGTTCACTCCTTCCTTATGATTCCCCTTATCCTATGCAACGATAGTGGGTATGGAGTGGACTTTTATAAATTAACGATTGGTAAAATTAATTCAAACTTTTTCGAGAACTGTATGTCTAATGTATATAAGGTAAACTAACTACAATGAATTGTTAGTGGTAGAAAGATAGGAGTGAGGTCTTGAAAGATGTTGAATTAGTAAAGAAAGCGGTTAGTGGAAATGATGAAGCGTTTTTATCTCTACTGCTTGTTTATAAAGAGGATCTATTTAGGACTGCGCTGGCCTATTTAAAAAATGAAGAAGACGCACTTGAAGCAGTCCAAGAAGTAACGTTTCGTGCTTACGAAAAAATACATACGTTGCGTAAGCCCGAGTATGTAAAAACTTGGCTTATACGAATTACGATGAATTATTGTCGTGATATGTTGCGAAAACAGAAACAGTTTGTGTCGAATGAAGATGCGTTAATTCAGTACGGAATAAGTGAAGATTACACGTACCTTCAAGTTGAGGAAGCACTTAACACGCTAACTGAACAGCAACGGGAACTGGTTTATATGAAATATTTACAGGATATTAAAATTAAAGATATCGCAGAACTTACAGCTACACCTGAAAGTACAATTAAGACGAGATTATACAAGGCATTAAGCGTACTTAGATTATTTTTTGAAGAGAAGGGAGGGAGTGGCCATGTATAAAAATGAAGAAGAAAAGCTAGGCCAGTGGAAGAAGCAAATTGGAGCTCAGCCGATTGCTGAAATTCGCCTTGAACAAGCTATAAAGAATGGTTTCGAACGAGGGAAACTAGGGAAATCGAGGAACAAGAAAAGAATATATAAACGGGGGATTTGGTCGATTATCGTGGCCGCAATTTTACTAATCACATTAGTTACTTCAATTCGAGTGTCGCCTGTATTTGCAAATGCCATTGCTTCGATACCCGGAATGGAAAGATTTGTTGAATTTATTCGTGAAGACAAAGGGCTTGAAAGTGCGATGAACAATGAATATTATCAAGCGTTTAATCTTTCCTCTGAAAAAGAGGGTGTAACATTAACGCTTAAGGGAGTCATCGTAGACGAGCAAGAAATGGTTCTTTTCTATACATTAGGCGGCGCTCGAAAAAATGAAGTATTTCATCTTGGTTTATCAGATATTACAGATCGAAAAGGGAATGATGTAATGCGGTGGGGATCAGCAACACCGGATCCAGGTAGTTTTGAAACCGGTAAAGAACTTGCAGTAAAAATAAATATTCGGTTTAAAGAAGGTGTGAATGAAAGTGATTTTATATTACACGCAACTGCAAAATCTACTGAAAGGGAAATCGATTTTGACATTCCGTTTTCTTTGGCAAAAGAAAAAATGCCTACAACGCGTTATCCGGTGAATGAAACCGTTTCAATTGAGAGGCAAAAAATTACAATCCAAAAAATTGAGATTTCACCATTAAAGGTCGCAATCCATATTCGTACGGATCCGAATAATACCAAGATGATATTCGGTATTGAGGATTTACGATTGGTGGATGAAAATGGAGAAAAGTGGACGTCTGTGAGTGGAATTTCGAGAACAGAAAATGAGGAAGAAAAAATCTATTTCTTAGAAAGTAACTACTTTGAACAACCAGATGAGTTGACGCTTATGTTCAATAAACTTCAAGCGATTGATAAAGATGAAGCGTATCTATTAATGGATACTGAAAAAGGTGTAATCATAGAACAACCAGCGGATCAACGCTATTCAATACAGAAATTGAAGAACGGCTACTTCGAATTCTTGCTAAAAAGTGAGGATGGGTATCATGCAAGTCCGTTCAATTCCTTTATTGATGCCGAAGGAAAAGAAGTAAACTTTACAAGTGGTGGTTTCTCATCTAATAAGGATGGAACCGTTGTAATTCAAATGAACTTTTTAAAAGGATCTTTTGTGAATCCAATTAAGCTTCCTTTGTATGGATATCCACAATGGATTGAAGGCGATGTGAAAGTGAAAATTAAGATTAGATAATTTGAAAAGTTCCGAGACAGAGTGAATGTCTCGGGACCTTTTTGTATTTAATCACTTTAACCCGCTAAAACAGTACCTTATTAGCACGGACTAAACTTTCTGAATAGTCAACAATGGGATGTTTCCATCATGTATTATGTATGTAGATTAGTTCAAGGGGGAATTTATTTTGGGGGAAGCGTCGAAACGAGTCATTCGGTATCGTGGGACAGAATTGAATACGAAAGGATGGCAACAAGAAGCTGCACTTCGTATGCTCATGAACAATTTAGACGAAGAAGTTGCAGAACATCCCGATGAATTGGTTGTTTACGGAGGTATCGGGAAAGCGGCTCGGAACTGGGAGTCCTTTGATGCGATTGTTCGTTCTTTAAAAGAATTGGAAAACGATGAAACGTTGTTGGTTCAATCAGGAAAACCCGTCGCTATATTTAAATCACATACAGATGCACCAAGAGTGCTGATTGCGAACTCGAATCTTGTTCCAGCGTATGCAAACTGGGAGACGTTCCATGAACTCGATAAAAAAGGATTAATGATGTACGGACAAATGACGGCAGGAAGCTGGATTTACATTGGTTCACAAGGAATTGTACAAGGAACATACGAGACATTTGCGGAACTTGCCAAACAACATTTCAATGGTTCGTTGAAAGGAACAATTACACTAACAGCCGGTCTTGGCGGTATGGGTGCTGCACAACCACTAGCGGTTACAATGGCGGGCGGAGTATGTATTGGCATTGAAGTTGATGAATCGCGTATCGATCGACGAATTGAAACGCGCTATACAGATATTAAAACAAATTCGCTTGATGAGGCGATCCGTCTTGCAGAGGAAGCGAAATTAGAAGGCAGAGCATTATCCATTGGACTTCTTGGAAATGCGACAGATATATTACCGCAAATGCTCACAAAAGGTTTTATTCCAGATGTACTAACTGATCAGACATCGGCACATGACCCACTAAACGGCTATATTCCAGTAGGAATGTCATTGATTGATGCAAGTACATTAAGAAATGCAAATCCGGTGGAATATATAAAACGGTCAAAAGCTTCCATGGCAACACATGTTGGAGCGATGATTGAAATGATGGATAAAGGCGCAATTACATTTGACTATGGAAATAATATTCGACAAGTTGCAAAAGACGAAGGGGTCAAACGTGCATTCGATTTTCCGGGATTTGTTCCAGCTTATATCCGACCGCAGTTTTGCGAAGGAAAAGGGCCATTCCGTTGGGTAGCGCTCTCGGGTGATCCGGAGGATATTTATAAAACAGATGAAGTGATTTTACGTGAATTTAGTGATAATACTCATCTGTGCAATTGGATTCGTATGGCGCAAGATAAAATTGAATTCCAAGGACTTCCAGCGCGAATTTGTTGGCTTGGATACGGTGAGCGAGCGAAGTTTGGAAAAATTATAAACGATATGGTCGCTTCTGGAGAATTAAAAGCACCCATAGTTATCGGTCGTGACCACCTCGATTCGGGTTCGGTTGCTTCGCCAAATCGTGAAACAGAAGCGATGAAAGATGGGTCGGATGCTGTTGCAGACTGGCCAATATTAAATGCAATGATCAATGCAGTTGGCGGTGCAACCTGGGTTTCTGTCCACCACGGCGGCGGCGTAGGAATGGGATATTCAATTCATGCGGGAATGGTCATTGTTGCGGATGGTACAAAAGAGGCTGAAGTAAGACTGGAACGTGTACTTACAACAGATCCGGGTATGGGAGTTGTTCGTCACGTCGATGCGGGATATGAACTTGCTGAGAAAACAGCGCGCGAGAAAGGCGTTAACATTCCGATGATGAATAAAGGAGCTTCAAATACATGACAAGTATTGTATGGATTAAGCATGCATCACAACTGGCTACACTGGCCCAAAGTGGCAAAGGTCCACGAATCAAAAAAGCGATGAATGATTTATCAATTATTGAAGATGGTAGCATTTGGATTGAAAATGGGTTCATAAAAGCAGTGGGTACAACAGAAGAACTTGAAGAAATGTTTGAAAGTCGCGCACATGAAGCGGAAATTACAGATGCAACGGGTCACCTCGTTACTCCTGGACTTGTCGATCCCCATACGCATCTAGCATACGGTGGAAGTCGCGAAAAAGAATTTGAAATGCGCCTTGAAGGTGCGACCTATATGGAGATTATGAATGCAGGTGGCGGCATTCATGCGACGACAAAAATGACAAGAGAAGCGACGGAAGACGAGTTAGTCGAACAGTCCCTTACTCGTCTCGATTCATTTTTGAAGCACGGGGTTACCACTGTTGAAGGGAAAAGTGGCTACGGCTTAAATCTTGAAACCGAACTTAAACAACTTCGCGTTATGAAAAGGTTGCAAAATGAGCATCCAATCGATCTCGTTCCGACATTTATGGGGGCCCATGCTGTTCCCGTTGAATATAAAGGTCGAGAAGAGGAGTACGTAACTCTTGTTATAGATGAAATGATACCCGCAGTTGCAAGAGAGCAACTAGCCGTTTTCAATGACGTTTTCTGCGAAGTCGGTGTATTTACACCAGAACAATCGAGACGTATTTTGGAAGCGGGTAAAAAATATGGACTCATACCTAAAATACATGCTGATGAAATCGAACCATATGAAGGTGCAGAACTAGCTGCAAGTGTTGGGGCGATATCGGCAGAACATTTGTTGAAAGCCACTGATGAAGGGATTCAAGCAATGGCAGCAGCTGGGACAATTGCGTGTCTGCTTCCGGCTACAGCTCTATATCTTAGGGAAGAAGCGGCGGAGGGACGTAAAATGATTGATGCAGGTGTTCCCGTTGCAATTTCTACAGATTGTAATCCGGGTTCATCACCGACAACATCAATGCCACTTGTTATGAATTTGGCATGCATTTCAATGCGACTAACTCCAGCGGAAGCTCTCACAGCCGCCACTTATAACGCTGCATGTGCAATAAAAATGGAAGACAGAACAGGCTCCATTGAGATTGGAAAACAAGGTGATGTAGTGCTTTGGAATAGTTCGAATTATCAAGAGCTGCAATATCTATTTGGTGTAAATCATGTAAAATCCGTTTGGAAAAATGGCGTAAAAGTTGTAGGATAATTAATCTCATATAAAGGAAGGTTGTCATGATTAAGTTAACAGGATCGTCGCTTACGCTTGAACAGATGAATGATATTTTATATAAAGGTTCCAAAGTGATGTTGGATCCAAAAGCCTTGGAACGGGTAAACAAAAGTCGTGAAGCGGTTGAAAGAATTGTCCGAGAAGATCGAACCGTTTATGGCATCAACACAGGTTTTGGTTTGTTTAGTAATGTGAAAATTGATGAAAAAGATACAAAGGCACTGCAACTTCATCTTATACGTTCACATGCTTGCGGTATTGGAGACCCTTTTCCAGAGATTGTTTCTAGAGCGATGGTTGTGCTTCGGTTAAATGCTTTGTTGAAAGGATTTTCAGGCATACGCGCAGAAGTCCTTGAGCGATTTGCTTATATGGTAAACAATCGCATCCATCCCGTAGTTCCACAACAAGGATCTCTTGGTGCATCGGGTGACCTTGCACCCTTATCTCATCTTGCACTCGTTTTGCTTGGTGAAGGTGACGTTTGGGAAGGGAAGAAGCAGATTCCGGCAATGGATATTTGGAAAGAACATGGGCTGGACCCAATTGTACTTGAAGCAAAAGAAGGTTTAGCTCTTATTAACGGCACACAAGCGATGACGGCACAAGGTGTTGTGAATTATTTGGAAGCGGAGTCACTCGCTTTCGATAGTGAATGGATTGCAGCTATGACTGTGGAAGCATTGTATGGAATTACAGATGCGTTTCATCCAGCAATTCACGAAGCACGAGGCTATCCAGAACAAATCGATGTGGCAACAAGAATGTTGGATTGGCTAAATGGCAGTAGTTATACAACTGTACAAGGAGAAAAACGTGTCCAAGATGCCTATTCCATTCGCTGTATCCCACAAGTTCATGGGGCAAGTTGGCAAGTGCTCGGTTATGTAAAAGAGAAACTTGAGATTGAAATGAATGCGGCAACGGACAATCCGCTCATTTTTGACGATGGCAACACAGTCGTTTCAGGAGGTAATTTTCATGGTCAACCAATAGCTTTTGCGATGGATTTCTTAAAGATTGGTATGGCGGAACTGGCCAGTATTTCAGAGCGACGAATTGAACGACTCGTAAATCCACATCTGAACGAAGGTCTGCCTCCATTTTTAAGTCCTGAGCCTGGATTACAGTCCGGTGCAATGATCTTGCAATACTCTGCTGCGAGTCTTGTATCTGAGAATAAAACACTTGCACATCCAGCATCTGTTGACTCAATACCATCATCGGGAAATCAAGAAGACCATGTTTCGATGGGAACAATCGGAGCAAGACATGCTCAATTAATTATTAAAAACGTTAGAAATGTCTTGGCAATTGAAGCGCTTTGTGCGATGACGGGCTGCTTTATAAGAGGCGTAGATGGAATGGCGCCACAGACGCGTAAAAAGTTTGAGGAACTTAATCAAATCGTTATGCCCATTGTAGAAGATCGTGTATTCACACCCGATATCCAAAAGATTGCACAGTTCTTAATGTGAAAAGGAATACATTGACGAGGCGAAATCTTAGCTTTCGTCTTTTTTAATTCAAGATTATGTTAGACTTTAGAAAGACGATAACAACTAATTGGGGGACTAATACGATATGAACGAAGACAAGAAACCGCATATATTACTTATTGATGGAATGGCTCTATTATTTCGATCATTTTTTGCAACATCAGCAATGGGGCATTACTTTCCTAATGCTGCGGGAACACCTACAAATGCAGTCCAAGGATTCGCTCGACATACAATGATGGCAACTTCAATATATCAACCGACTCACATGGCTGTATGTTGGGATATGGGCGCAAAAACATTCCGCAACGAGCTATATGAAGGATATAAATCCCACCGCCCCGAACCAGCACCTGAACTAATTCCACAGTTCGATATGGCAAGAGCCGTTTCCGAATTGATTGGTTGGAAGAATTATGGCATCACTGGAATGGAAGCAGACGATCTAATTGGTTCGATGGTGGAAACATGGGATGGTAGAGCAGATTTAACAATTGTAACGGGGGACAAAGATCTTCTACAACTCCTTAGACCTGGAGTTCAAATTGCATTTATGAAAAAAGGATACAGCGAATACGACATATATACATATGAACGCTTTCTGGAGGAATACGGAATCTCACCAAAGCAATTCATCGAAGTGAAAGCATTTACTGGGGATGCCAGTGACGGATATCCGGGTGTAAAGGGAATCGGCCCAAAAATAGCATTAACACTCATTAAAAAATACGGTACAATCGAGGGTGTACTCGATTCAATCCATGAGCTAACCCCTGCTAGACGTAAAAGAATTGAAGAGGACTTGGATATGCTTTATCTATCAAAACAGCTGGCAGAAATTCATTGTTCTATTGATATGGCGGGTTCCTTAGAAGATTTAGAAATTCCTGTTTATGATCAAGTAAAGAGGGAATTAATTGAAGGACAAGGTTACTCAATGATTGTTCGACAGGCAGACTCACTTTCCTTAAAATAGAAAACGGAAGGATGGAATCATTTGGAGACTTTTTTATTACAATTCAGCAAGAAAATTGTTGAACAGGCGCCACAGTTAGCTCATGTAATTACGGAAAGTCAAAATGAAAGATATTTTGCACTTAAAAGACTTGAGCATGAACTGTATCCAATGCGAATTGAGCTAATAAAACTATATGCAAATTCATTAGTTATGGATGATGATATTAGAATTTCAGAACTAAATAGTTGGGGAGAAAAAGCGGGTTCCGAGTTTGCTAAGTACTCTACCATAACTTTAGATATGATTTTAAGAGAAGTTCCAAGTTATCGTAATATTATTGGAACAGTATTAAAGCATGATGCGATAGAACATGGTGTTGATACAGCTGGAATGTATGATATTGTTACAAGACTTGATAGTGCGGTGAATGATTTAACGTATTTTTTTAGTTTGCCATTTGTGCGGCATGAAAGCGAAAGACTCAAGCTATCTCAATCCATGATCACCGAATTATCAGTGCCAATTGTTTCAATTGATGATGTTACTGCCATTCTTCCATTAATAGGGACTATTGATCATGAACGTTCATTAACTCTTCAGGAACGAGTATTACTGGAGGCTTCTGAGCTTCAACTGAAAACTTTGGTTATTGATTTGTCTGGATTACAAACAACGGATACATTCGTTGTTCAGCAATTATTCCATTTGTTTGATGCCCTTTCTTTACTCGGAATACAGCCTATTGTTAGTGGTATTTCACCTGTAATCGCACAGACCCTTGTGAGTTTAGATCTAAACTTTGGACAAATTAAAAGTTTTGCCTCCATGAAACAAGCTTTGGCATATATTAAGTAAGTACGGGGGACTGTCACCCACACAACATTCATCCAACCCTTGGATTAGCACAACCAAATTCAATTCAATCCAACCGGAGTTCCCTGTGCGATTGGTACCCATTCTGTAATCAGAATTGTGTCTGAATTGTAAAGGAGACTGTCACCCGATAGGTTCGATTTTTACAAATGACAGGATAGATTTATTTTTATTATAAGATATATGACGGATTCTACTTTCACGATTACGTCCTCCATTATCATGAATAATAAGCTGAACTTCTTTGTCCACTAGTTCAAAGCCAATAATTGGAACCCAGTGGTAATTGAATTCATATTGACCTCTCCAACGAAACGTAAACCACTTATCAAATTTTGCTGCAACAGGGCGCCCTTCTTTTATTTGTTTGATGACCTCATCGATTTCGCACTCAGCAACAATCCAACCCGTACTAAGTATTCTGCGCATATTTTGAATGTAACGATATTTAAATAATCCAATCTTTGTGCTCCCAAGAAGTTTATATAATTCATTCACATCATAGGTATATGGATCTTGTGTAATAATATAATCCATTAATACACGTGCTGTTACTGGACCACACGCAGAGGGACGGAAAGACTCGTTAATATCAGTGTCGTATTGTGACTTACCTTGAACATCTAGAAGTATTTTCATTATCGGTTCACCTCCAAGTTATGATCTAATACGTATCTTCATTTAATTCGTAGTTTAGCAAAGCACTTTGCGAATGTCACATCCTTAGGAAAAAGTATATTAATATAATAAAAGGTTTGGGTTTGAAATTTAGGCCACTTTTATAATTTATATAGATTGCGAAAAATTAAAAAATGATTTATAGTTATAGGTATAGATGTTTTTTCTATTTTTTTTACTTAAAAAATGAATGAGCATTCATTCAAAAGATTAAGGGAGGCTTTGCATATGACTTATCAAATTAAAAAAGCAGCGGTATTAGGTTCAGGTGTTATGGGTTCAGGTATTGCAGCACATTTGGCTAATATTGGCATTCCGGTACTCCTTCTCGATATCGTTCCTGGGAAGTTAACAGTAGAAGAAGAAGCAAAAGGTCTTACACTTGAAGATAACCAGATACGTAATAAGTATGCACTAGGAGCATTGCAGCAAGTGCTTAAACATAAACCAGCTCCATTAACAACTAAGAGTAATCTATCCTTAATAGAAGCAGGAAACCTTGAAGATGATCTTGATAAACTAAGTGAAGTTGATTGGATTATTGAAGTTGTTGTCGAGAACCTTGAAATAAAAAAGTCGTTATATGAAAAAGTAGATGCTGTACGTAAACCGGGTACAATAATTAGTTCAAATACATCGGGTATAAGCATCGAAGATATGATTGAAGGGCGTACAGAAGATTTCCAAAAGCATTTTCTGGGAACTCATTTCTTTAACCCACCACGCTACTTGAAACTTTTAGAAGTAATTCCAGCAAGTACAACAGCAAAAGAAGTCGTTGACTTTATGATTCAATTTGGCGAAGACAAATTAGGCAAAGGTGTGGTTGTTGCAAAAGACACTCCGAACTTTATTGCAAATCGAATTGGCACGTACGGTCTTCTTGTAACGCTTCGTGAGATGGAGAAACGTGGATATTCAATCGGTGAAGTAGATTCGGTAACGGGAACGCTTATTGGCCGACCAAAGTCAGCGACATTCCGTACGCTTGATGTTGTGGGACTTGATACATTTATGCATGTTGCTAAGAATGCTTACGATAAAACAGAAGGCGATGAGCAAAAAGTATTTGAATTACCGTCCTTCATGAAGAAAATGATTGATAATGGTTGGATAGGTGCAAAAGCGAAACAGGGATTCTATATTAAAAAAGGCAAAGAAATACTTGAACTCAATCCTGAAACGCTTGAATATGGACCACAGAAGAAATTGCAAACGCCTTCAATTGAAATGGCGAAGCAACAAAAGGGTCTTGCAAATCGCGTGAAATCACTTGTTTACGCGAACGATCGTACCGGAGAACTTTTGTGGAATATAATTGCACCGACACTGCTTTACTCGGCCGAATTAAATGGTGAAATTTCAGATGATATTGTTGCAATTGACAATGCAATGAAATGGGGCTTCGGTTGGCAGCAAGGACCGTTTGAAATTTGGGATGCCCTTGGTGTAGAAAAAACAGTTGCGAAGATGAAGGATGAGGGGGAAATAATACCTTCATTCGTACAAAGCTTACTTGATAAAGGCTATGAAACTTTTTATAAAGAAGAAGATAACGAACTTTACTTCTTTAATGGAAAAAAGTATACACTCGTTCCTGTTAATGAAAAATCAATTGATTTGAAAAGATATAAAAAGAAAAATGGTGTCGTCAAAAAGAACACGGGCGCAAGCTTAATTGATTTAGGTGATGGAATAGCTCTACTTGAATTCCACTCTCAATCCAACTCAATTGGCCCTGATATTATACAAATGATCAATTACGCTGTTGATGAAGTTGAAAAGAACTTTAAAGGTCTCGTTATAGGGAACCAAGGTAAAAACTTCTGTGTAGGTGCGAACCTAGGCATGATTCTAATGGAAGCACAAGATGATAATATTTTCGAACTCGATTTCATAATTCGTTCGTTCCAGAACGCAATGATGAAAATAAAGTATTCAACTAAACCAGTTGTTGCTGCACCATTTGGAATGACTCTTGGAGGTGGAGCAGAAGTTTGTCTCCCTGCGGCACATATTCAAGCGGCATCTGAAACGTATATGGGTCTCGTTGAAGTAGGTGTTGGTTTAATTCCAGGTGGTGGCGGAAACGTCGGTCTTTATACGAAGCACTTAAAAGGTTTGCCGAATGACGTTCATATTGACTATCAATTTATTGCTAATAAGGTATTCGAATCCATTGCAATGGCAAAAGTTTCAACATCAGGTGATGAGGCAAGGGAAAACAACTTCTTGAACTTTGCAGATGGAGTAAGTATCAATGCGGATCATTTAATATATGACGCGAAACAAGTAGCTCTATCGTTGTTTGAAAATGGATATAAAGCTCCGAAACATGAAAAAATCCCTGTAACGGGTGACTCAGGTTACGCCACGATGTTGCTAGGAGCAGAAGGTATGAAATTATCAGGATTTATTAGTGATCACGATTTAAAAATAGCGAAAAAACTTGCTTTTGTATTAGCGGGTGGAAAAGTTCCATACGGCACATTAGTAGATGAACAATATATGCTTGATTTAGAACGGGAGGCATTCCTAAGCCTTGTGGCAGAGCCGAAATCACAACAACGTATGCAAAACATGCTTGTAAAAGGCAAACCATTACGCAACTAATTTAAAAAGCATATATACGAGGAGGAAAAAAGATGCGTGAAGCAGTTATAGTAGCTGGTGCACGGACGCCGGTTGGAAAAGCAGGAAGAGGCTCTCTTATTACTGTCCGTCCCGATGATTTAGGAGCACTTGCAATTAAGGAAACGTTGAAAAGAGCTGGAGGATATGATGGTCCAATTGATGATTTAATCATTGGATGTGCGATGCCTGAAGCTGAGCAAGGAATGAACGTAGCCCGAAATATCGGAGCACTTGCTGGACTTCCAGATACAGTACCAGCCATCACGGTAAATAGATTTTGTTCATCTGGATTGCAGTCCATTGCTTATGCGGCAGAACGAATTATGCTTGGCCATTCACAGGCTATTTTGGCAGGTGGGGTAGAATCTATGAGCATGGTACCAATGATGGGAAACACAATTCGTCCAAACGCAATTCTAGCTGAAACGGCACCCCAGTATTATATGGGAATGGGTCATACTGCTGAACAAGTTGCGGTAAAATATGACGTTAGCCGAGAAGATCAAGATGCGTTTGCTGTTCGCTCTCACGAAAAAGCGGGAGCGGCAATTGCAGCGGGCAAATTCGATGATGGGATCGTTCCTGTTGAAGTTGTAAAACGTACTGTCGACGATAATGGAAAGTATTCGGAAAGCAAATTTATGTTTGAAATGGATGAAGGCGTCAGGCACGGCACGAGTATGGAAGGGCTAGCGAGACTTCGTCCGGCTTTTTCTGTAACAGGTAGTGTTACAGCAGGAAACTCATCACAAACATCTGATGGTGCTGGAGCAGTTCTAGTGATGGACCGCGAAGTTGCAGAAGCTCAAGGACTAAAACCAATCGCAAAATTTCTTTCTTTTGCAGTTGGAGGCGTACCACCTGAAGTAATGGGAATTGGTCCTATTGTTGCGATTCCAAAAGCACTTAAACTAGCGGGATTAACAATCGAAGACATAGATTTATGGGAATTGAATGAAGCATTTGCAGCTCAGTCACTTCAGGTTATCCGTCACTTAGGTCTAGATATGGATAAAGTGAACGTGAACGGTGGAGCAATTGCGCTAGGCCATCCACTTGGAGCCACGGGTTCAATCCTAACAATTCGAATGATGAGTGAATTAAAACGTCAAGGTAAACAATTCGGCGTCGTAACAATGTGTATCGGCGGAGGAATGGGAGCAGCAGGCGTTTTCGAACTACTATAAGTGAAACACCATAAATTAAAGGAGGAACAATTGATGACTGAATTAAAAACGAATGAGTTAATAAAAGGCGGAGCATTTTTAATCGAAGACATAGAGGCTGACCGCGTATTTACACCCGAGGATTTTACAGATGAGCAAAAAATGATTGCAAAAACAACAGAGGATTACGTGAAAAACGAAGTTCTTCCAGTTGTTGAAAAACTAGAAAATCATGAGTTTGATAACTCTGTAAGACTATTAAAATCAGCAGGTGACCTTGGTCTTCTTGGAGCGGATGTTCCTGAAGAATATGGCGGTCTTGGACTAGATAAGATTTCGTCAGCACTAATTGCTGAAAAAATGTCGGTCTCTGGCGGATTCTCAATTACACATGGTGCTCATGTAGGAATCGGTACTTTACCAATTGTTCTTTTTGGTAACGAAGATCAAAAGAAAAAATATTTACCGAATTCCGTTTCAGGTGATAAGATTTTTGCATACGCATTGACAGAGCCTGGATCAGGTTCCGACGCTTTAGGTGCAAAAACAAATGCAAAATTAAACTCTGAGGGTACACATTATGTTCTAAATGGTGAAAAGCAATGGATTACAAATGCCGGATTTGCGGATGTGTTCATAGTATATGCAAAAATTGATGGTGATAAATTCTCAGCATTCATCGTTGAAAGAGAATTCTCGGGTGTTTCAGTTGGAGCCGAGGAGAAGAAAATGGGGATTAAATCTTCATCAACTCGAACGCTTATTTTGCAAGATGCACAAGTACCAGTTGAAAACTTATTAGGTGAAATAGGACGCGGTCATATTATCGCATTTAACATTTTAAATATTGGTCGTTATAAACTAGGAGTAGGAACACTTGGTGGAAGTAAGCGCGCCCTTGAACTTGCGGTAGCTTATACGAACCAGCGTAAACAGTTTAACACGCCGATTTCTTCGTTTAATTTAACAAAAGAAAAGATCTCTACAATGGCATCTAAACTATTTGCAGCAGAAAGTCTTATTTACCGCACAGTGGGATATTTTGAAGAGCGCAACAATGCGATGACTCCCGAAGAACAAAAAGATGGTAAGGCGATTGCCGCTTCGATTGCAGAATACGCAATTGAATGTTCTATTAACAAAATTATAGGTTCAGAAGTTCTGGATTATATTGCGGATGAGGCTGTTCAGCTTCATGGTGGTTACGGTTTTATGGCTGAATACGAAGTTGAACAAATTTATCGTGACTCGCGTATCAATCGTATTTTTGAAGGAACAAATGAAATCAACCGTCTACTTATTCCAGGAACATTCTTGAAGAAAGCAATGAAAGGTGAATTACCATTGCTTGAAAAAGCGCAAAGCCTACAAGAAGAACTTCTTATGATGATGCCTGAAGAAATTGGTGACGAGGCACTTGCACAAGAGAAAGTTCTTGTTAAAAATGCTAAAAAAATAGGTTTACTAGCTGCTGGTATGGCAGCGCAGAAATTTGGTCCGAAACTTGAAGTAGAACAGGAAGTACTCTCTAATATTGCAGACATTGCAAATAATGTTTTTGCAATGGAATCTGCCCTTCTACGTACAGAAAAAGCGATTGCACGTAGTGGCCAGGAGAAAGCACAGCAAATGATTTTATATACAGAAATCTTCTGTCAAGAAGCATTTGAAGCGATTGAGAAGGATGCAAGAGAAACACTTCTTGCAACAGTTGATGGCGATAACCAACGTATGATGATATCTGCTTTACGTAAATTGACACGATCAACACCTTATAATATTATCGTGAAAAAACGTGAAGCATCAGTGAAAATAATCGATGCAGAAAAATATGTTGTTTAATTAAATATAAAATAAAAATAGGAATCATCCGAGTGCCTTTGGGTATTGGGGTGATTCTTTTGTTATACTAAGTAAAAATGGAGGTGATCTATCGATGAAGCTTACATATTACGGTTATCCTAAATGTGGCACATGTAGAAAAGCAGAGAAATGGCTTGAGACAGAAAAGCTTGATTTTGTGAAGGTAAATATTGCAGAAGCTCCTCCATCAGAAGAGCAGCTTCGTGAAATATTTTTGTTCTCAGGCTTGGAACTGAAAAAGTTATTCAATACAAGTGGAATGAAGTACCGGGAACTTAATCTTAAAGACAAACTTCCAACTATGACAGAGGATGAAAAAATACATTTACTATCTTCAGACGGTATGCTTATTAAACGACCGATTGTCGTTGGTAATGGAAAAGCTACTGTTGGATTTAAGGAAGAAAATTTTGAAAGTGTATGGAACAACTAGTATCCCATCTTGTATTTTTTGTCTTTGTATGTCAGAATTAAGTAGAATGAATATATCTTATGGAGGGTTTCAATATGAGTACACCAACTGGATTAAAGTATTCCGATGAGCATGAATGGGTAAAAGAAGAAAATGGTAACTACCGAATTGGTATTACGCACTTTGCACAATCTGAACTAGGTGATATTGTCTTTGTTGAACTTCCAGAAGTTGGAGATGAAATCAAAGCGGATGAGCCTTTTGGTAGTGTTGAATCCGTAAAAACAGTTTCTGAACTTTATGCTCCAATTAGTGGAAAAGTAGTAGAAATGAATGAAGAGTTGGAAGATAGCCCTGAATTCGTTAACGAATCCCCATATGAAAAAGCATGGATGATTGTTGTTGAGCCTTCTAATGTGTCTGAGTTGGATGCGTTAATGACTGCAGAAGACTATGACAAAATGACAACTGGTGAATAATTAAAAGTGAAAACGCCGTTATTATGCACGGCGTTTTTTTCTCGGTTTAAATAAAATTCCGGGGAGGAATTACTTTGTATGAAGGAAAGTTACTGATTGTCGAAGGTAGGTCGGACCGAAAGCGACTCATTCCTATTTTAGCGGAACCAGTAAAAATTATTTGTACAAATGGTACAATCAGTCCGTATGAGCTTGAGGAATTGCTCACACCGTACGAAGACTGGGAACTATTTGTTTTTGTAGATGCGGATGATTCAGGCGAGAAAATTCGAGCTTTATTTAAAAGGGAATTTCCCTTGGCTAAACATATATATACTGAAAAAGTTTATAAACAAGTTGAAACAACCCCAAGTGAAGTACTAATAGAAGTATTACTTAAAGCGAAATTTAAAGTGCATAGGAACTTTTAAACATCATTCTTCCGAAGGACAATTACTTATAAAGGAATGATTGAATGGAAATGTGGTCACGAAGTCAGTGGGAAAATGTCACAATCAAATCCCCTATAAGTGTTTTTTATTTATATACTCCAATGTGTGGAACTTGTGCAGTTGCCTCAAAAATGTTGGAAGTAATATCGGTTATGAAGCCCGACTTACCAATGGGAAAGGCTGACTTAAATTATATTCAAGATTTCGCGGTGGATTATGAAATTGAAAGTGTGCCGTGCTTATTAATTGCAAAAGATGGAATTATACAACGTAAGATCTACGCATTTCAATCAGTCCCAGATCTACTAGATATTCTAAGTTAACCTGGAAACGGTCAAATCTATTAATATATAATTAGAACTTTGGAGACACTACTTAGTACAATGTTTTCTTCTGAGATGAAACTTATATTAAAGTAAGTAAATACTTATTTACTTTGAGCCGGTACACCGTGTGCCGGTTCTTTATTATATTATTTTTCTCATTAGCAAGTTGGCAATTGAAAATAACGGATGTTGTTTCAAATGCATTTTAGAAATCTTGAATTTAGGCTAATTCATAGAAGGTCAATGTTTCTCAAACATTTGCAAGCGGATGCCATTTCGGTTAAGATTAGAATGATACTAAATAAAGAATGGATATCCATTCGTAACTTAACATATTGGAGGTAAAGGAATGTCTACTTTAGAAATTAAAGACCTTCACGTTGAAATTGAAGGCAAGGAAATATTGAAAGGCGTCGATTTGACGATTAATACAAATGAGATCCATGCAATTATGGGTCCAAACGGTACAGGAAAATCAACTCTCGCGCAAGCGATTATGGGGCATCCAAGATATAAAGTAACTGCAGGTACAATTACACTTGATGGTGAAGATGTACTTGAAATGGAAGTCGACGAGCGTGCGAAAGCAGGGATTTTCCTTGCAATGCAATACCCAAGTGAAGTTACAGGCGTTACAAACGCAGACTTCTTACGTTCAGCTATCAATGCAAAACGTGGCGAAGGTGACGAGATTCCGTTAATGAAGTTCATTCGTGAACTTGATACTAAAATGGAAACACTTGAAATGCATGAAGACATGGCAACACGTTACTTGAATGAAGGATTCTCAGGTGGAGAGAAAAAACGTAACGAAATTCTTCAACTTATGATGTTGCAACCCAAAATCGCAGTGCTTGATGAAATTGACTCAGGCCTAGACATTGATGCACTTAAAGTTGTTGCAAAAGGAATTAATGAAATGCGTGGCGAAGGTTTCGGCTGCTTAATCATTACGCATTACCAACGTCTACTTGACTATATTACACCAGATCACGTACACGTAATGATTCAAGGGAAAATCGTTCAATCAGGTAGTGCTGAATTAGCGCATAAGCTTGAAGCACAAGGATATGACTGGCTTCATGAGGAACTTGGTATTGAAGCAGAAACTGTAGAGCAGGAAGCATAAGAAAGGGGACAATTCAAAATGACGGTTGAAACAAAATTGGCATTAACCGAACAGGATGTTCGTTCCTTTTCAAAGAAGATGAATGAAGCAGCGTGGATGACGGATTTCCGTGCGGACGCTTTTGCGAAAGTAGAACAGCTTCCTATGCCAAAACCAGATAAAACAAGAATTGATCGTTGGAACTTTACGGAATTTCCTATCCATTCGGTAGAAAGTTCTGTTTACGCATCATTAGATGAACTTCCAGAAGAGGCGCGTGCACTATTCGACGCTAATCATCAGGGAAATATATACATTCAACATAATAATACGCCTGCATACGTTTCATTGTCTGATGACTTGAAAGCAAAAGGTGTTATTTTAACAGATATTTTCACGGCGACACGTGAACACGCTGACCTTGTGAAGAAATATTATATGACAGACGGCGTAAAAGTTAACGATCACAAATTAACTGCATTAAACGCAGCGTTTATGAACGGTGGCGTGTTTGTTTATGTTCCGAAAAACGTTGTTGTGGAAGAGCCGATTCAAGTGCTATTCCTTCACGACAATGAAGAAGCTTCTCTCTTTAACCATGTGATTGTTGTTGCGGAAGCGAACAGTTCACTAACATACATTGAAAACTACATGTCAACTGTATCAGAGGCAAGAGGACAAGCGAATATTGTCGCAGAAGTATTCACGGGTGCTAACGCACAAGTAACCTATGGTGCTGTTGACATGCTTCCAACTGGATTTACTACATTCGTCAGCCGTCGTGGTGTTACAGGCCGAGATAGTCGTTTGAACTGGGCGCTCGGACTTATGAATGACTGTGACACAATTGCAGAAAACATTACACACCTAGTTGGAGACGGTTCTCATTGTGATATGAAGACAGTTGTTGTAGGACGTGGAAAGCAACGACAAAACTTTACGACAGAAATCATCAGCTTCGGTAAAAACACGAACGGAATGATTTTGAAACACGGTGTTGTTAAAGATGAGTCAACTGCAATCTTTAATGGTATTGGTAAAATCGTACAAGGCGCAACAGGATCGAATGCTGAGCAAGAGTCACGTATGCTTATTTTAAGTCCACGTGCACGAGCAGATGCGAACCCTGTTTTACTCATTGCAGAGGACGAAGTAACAGCAGGTCACGCAGCTTCTGTTGGTCGCGTAGATCCGCTTGAAATGTTCTACCTAATGAGTCGGGGAATTTCAAAAGAAGAAGCAGAACGCCTAATCATTCACGGATTCCTTGCACCAGTCGTCGATCAATTAAAAGTCGAAGGTGTCAAGAAACTGTTGACGGAGGTTATCGAAAGGAAAGTGCGCTAATGCTTAACAAAGACATACGCAAACATTTTCCAATACTAGATCAAGAAATAAATGGGCATCCGCTCGTTTATCTTGATAGTGCTGCAACTTCTCAAAAACCAAAGCAAGTAATAGATGCTATTAGTAACTATTACAAGTTTGATAATTCAAATGTCCACCGCGGGGTGCATACACTTGGAAATCGTGCGACTGAAAGCTATGAAGGTGCGCGCGATAAAGTACGCAACTTTATTAATGCCAAGTCGAGAGAAGAAATTATATTCACTCGCGGAACAACAACAGCGTTAAATATGGTGGCAGAGAGTTACGGTCGTGCGAATGTCGATGTAGGAGACGAAATCGTCATTACGTACATGGAGCACCATTCTAATATCATTCCATGGCAGCAACTTGCTAAAGAGAAAGGCGCTGTTCTAAAATACGTCGAACTTGAAGACGATGGGACACTGTCACTTGATAAAGTGCGTGATGCTGTAACAAATCGGACGAAAATTGTTTCAATTATGCATGTTTCCAACGTGCTTGGAACAATTAACCCGATTAAAGAAATTACAGAAATTGCGCATGCACACGGTGCTGTTATGGTAGTAGATGGTGCACAAGCTGCCCCACATCTTAAAGTAGATGTAGAGTATCTTGACTGTGATTTCTATGCGTTTTCAGGACATAAGATGGGTGGCCCTACAGGAATTGGTGTGCTTTACGGGAAAAAGAGTTTGTTAAATGCGATGGAACCCGTTGAGTTTGGCGGTGAGATGATTGATTTCGTTGGCCTTTATGAATCGACATGGAAAGAACTTCCTTGGAAATTCGAAGGTGGAACACCGATTATCGCAGGTGCAGTTGGCCTCGGAGCAGCAATCGATTATCTTGAAGAAATTGGGCTCGACAATATTGAACGTCATGAACATCAACTTGCTGCTTACGCGCTAGAGCGCTTTGCGAAGATTGAAGGACTCACAGTGTATGGTCCGCTGGATGCCGAAAAGCGTGCAGGTGTGATAACGTTTAATGTTGCAGGTGTTCACCCGCATGACCTTGCGACTGTTTTAGATATGCATGGAATTGCTGTAAGGGCCGGACACCATTGTGCACAGCCGCTTATGAAATGGCTTGATGTATCTGCCACAGCGCGCGCAAGCTTCTATGTTTACAATACAGAAGAAGATGTTGATCGCCTTGTGGACGGACTCCAAATTGCAAAGGAGTATTTCAACGATGTCAACTAGAAATCTTGACCAACTTTATCGTACGGTCATCATGGATCATTATAAATCACCGAAAAATAAAGGTGTGCTTGAAGAGAGTAGTGTCACCGTCGACATGAATAATCCAACATGCGGCGACGTGATTCATTTAACAATGCAAGTTGTGGATGACACGGTTAAAAATGCGAAGTTTGAAGGGGAAGGCTGTTCGATTTCCATGGCATCTGCGTCCATGATGACACAGTTGATTATAGGAAAAAAAGTCGAAGAGGCACTTATCCTTTCCAAAACAATTTCAAATATTATGCTTAGTAAAGAATATGACGACTCCATCGATCTAGGGGATATTGAAGCGCTTTCTGGCGTTGCTAAATTCCCGGCCCGGATTAAGTGTGCAACACTTGCATGGAAGGCGATGGAACAAGGAGTCGGAAAAGACTCCGAGTAACTCTATAGAAGGAGGAATAGTAATGGCTAAAAAACTGCCTGAAATGGGCGATTACGAACATGGTTTTAATGATGGAGATGTCTCTGTTTTCCGTTCAGCACGTGGACTTACGCGTGAAATCGTAGAAGAGATTTCTGGAATGAAAAACGAACCACAATGGATGTTAGATTATCGTCTAAAATCATTGGAACTGTTTTACAGCATGCCAACACCGCAATGGGGTGGCGATCTTAACTCACTCAACTTCGATGAGATTACGTATTATGTAAAAGCATCTGAAGGTACTGAGCGCTCATGGGATGAAGTTCCAGAAGAAATCAAGCGTACATTTGATAAACTTGGAATTCCAGCAGCAGAGCAAAAGTATCTAGCAGGGGTTTCTGCTCAGTACGAGTCAGAAGTTGTTTATCACAACATGAAACAAGAATTAGTAGATATGGGAATTATCTTTAAAGATACAGATTCTGCGCTAAAAGAAGACGAAGAATTATTCAAAAAATACTGGGGTACGGTGATTCCAAACTCGGACAATAAGTTCTCGGCATTGAACTCTGCTGTTTGGTCGGGTGGATCATTCATCTACGTGCCACCAGGTATTAAAGTAGAGTCACCGCTACAAGCCTATTTCCGTATCAACTCGGAAAACATGGGACAGTTTGAGCGTACGCTTATCGTTGTTGACGAAGGCGCAAGTGTCCATTACGTTGAAGGATGTACAGCACCTGTTTTCACAACAAATTCACTTCACAGTGCGGTTGTAGAAATCATTGTCAAAAAAAATGCGTATTGCCGTTACACAACAATCCAAAACTGGGCAAATAACGTTTATAACCTTGTTACAAAACGTGCAGTTGTTGACGCGCACGGTACGATGGAATGGATTGATGGAAATATCGGTTCGAAATTGACGATGAAATACCCAGCGATTTTGCTTCGAGGAGAATACGCACGTGGTATGACATTATCAATTGCAATTGCTGGAAAAGGACAACACCAAGATGCGGGTGCGAAAATGATGCACTTGGCACCAAATACGTCTTCCACAATTGTTTCTAAATCGATTTCCCAAAACGGTGGTAAAGGAACGTACCGTGGAATGGTTCACTTCGGACGTAATGCAGACGGCGCTAGTTCAAGAGTAGAGTGTGACGCATTACTGATGGATGATATTTCAATATCGGATACAATCCCTTACAACGAAATTCTAAATAACAATATTTCACTTGAGCATGAAGCAAGTGTTTCTAAAGTTTCAGAAGAACAGCTCTTCTACTTGATGAGCCGTGGTGTTCCTGAGTTAGAAGCAATTGAAATGATTGTTATGGGCTTCATCGAGCCATTTACGAAAGAACTTCCGATGGAATACGCAGTAGAAATGAACCGTCTCATTAAATTCGAGATGGAAGGTTCTATTGGTTAATAATTAACAAAAAGAACCGGTCCTTGTGGCCGGTTTTTTTGTTACATAGAAAAAGTCTTGATTTAAGTAAAATGCTTCTGATGAAATTCCTTCATATGTTAGTATGGTTAGAGTATTACTTTATTGAAGGAGAATGTAAATGGAATTTATATTATTAGCGGTAATTGGACTTTTATCTGGTGTGGTTGGTGCTTTGGTAGGACTTGGTGGGGGAATTATTCTAGTTCCCGCAACTATATTTGTAGGAATAACTTTGGGGTTAATTGATGGGATTACTCCACAAAGTGTTGTAGGTCTATCGGTTATTATGATGGTTTTTATAGGGCTAGGATCGACTCTCAGCTATATGAAAATAAAAACGATTGATTATCGCAGCGGTATCATCTTTTTTATAGGTAGTATTCCAGGAACTCTTTTAGGTGCATATGTTAATAAAGGGCTTGAGATAAAATCATTTAATCTTTATTTTGGTATGTTATTAATTGTTTTGGCAACATTACTTCTTGTTCGAAAGTATTTGAAACCTATTTATTGGTTTAGAAATCATGGGAAAACTCGTACATTTACGGATAAGCTGGGTGAAACGTATACATATGGATTTCCGATATGGTTTGCGCTTCTCTTAACGTTTGGAATTGGATTTGCCTCTGGTTTATTTGGTATTGGTGGTGGCTCGATAATTGTTCCTGCAATGATATTGCTCTTCTTATTTCCACCACATGTTGCAGTTGGGACTTCCATGTTCATGGTCTTTTTATCAGCAATTGTCAATTCAATCACACATATATCACTTGGAAATGTTCCGTGGCTTTATACAATACCAGTGATCCCAGCAGCATACATTGGGGCGAAGATAGGAGCTAGGCTCAATCAGAAAATGAAGTCCGAAACACTTGTTGTCGCATTACGGATTGTCTTGCTTTTACTAGGTGTTAGGTCAATTGTAGAAGGTTTAATGGGGTGAAAAATGAAACAGTCAATAGAAACAATTCATTTATATCATACAAATGATATTCACAGTCATTTTGAAAACTGGCCGCGCATAAGCGAACTTTTAAAAGAGCGTCGTGCGCGTCACGAAGGCGCCAGGGAAGCGTGCTATGTATTTGATGTTGGGGATCATGTAGACCGTTCACACCCGTTTACGGAAGGAACAGAAGGCAAGGGGAATGTGATGCTACTAAATGATGCCAATTATGATGCTGTGACAATTGGAAACAATGAAGGAATTACGATGTCCAAGAAAGCTTTGACTTCATTGTATGAAGAGGCAGAATTTGATGTCATTTTGGCAAACCTATTTGATGAGGATGGAAGTCAACCCGATTGGGCCATTCCATATAAAATATATACTACGGATAGAGGTACGAAAATCGGTGTAATTGCCGCTACAGCTGAGTATAAAGAGTTTTATAATAAGCTGGGTTGGCAAATAATAGAGCCACGTACTGAACTGAGACGAATTGCAGGTAGCTTAGTGGAGAAAACAGATTTACTTATTTGTTTATCGCATATGGGACTTCCACAAGATGAACAACTTGCTGCTGAATGCAGTGCATTCGATGTAATTTTTGGAGCGCATACACATCATTTGTTCGAGGAAGGAAAACTCATCGGTAATACACTGCTTGCGGCAACTGGTAAATTCGGTGCATTTACTGGACATGTGACAATTCAGTTTGATACAGATGCAAAAGAAATTATTGAATGCAGTGCCAAGGTATATCCAACAGAATCATTACCCGTTTCCGAGCAAGTAAATCGGAAGGTAAAGACACTGATGGATGCCGGCATTGAAACGATGGAAAATCCTGTGTTTTATAATCCAACTATGTTGACGAAAAACTTATTTGGTCCAAGTGCACTTGCTGCATTTTTTGGTAAAGCATTACTTGCACATACAAATGCGGATTGTGCACTATTCAATTCCGGGATATTTCTTGAGGATCTTGATGAAGGTTGGGTAACAAAAAGAAATTTACATTCAATGCTTCCTCATCCCATTAACCCTTGTAAAATAACGCTCAATGGAACTGAGTTAGAAGAAATATATAAGTTATCGCTTAATAAAGAATGGCCATTTATTAAAATTAAAGGGCTTGGTTTTCGTGGCGATTTAATGGGTGCGATGCTTTATGAAAAAATTGCAATGGATAAGTATGGCCAGATTTTTATAGGGAAACAACAAGTTCAAGCAAATAAAAAATACACGCTTGCTACGCTTGATATGTTTACTTTTGGTTTCTTTTTCCCATCATTAAAGCATGCAGAAAAAGAGTATTATATGCCTGAATTGATAAGAGATGTTGTCTCTTCTTTTGGAAAACAATCGGTTAAAGAATAAACGATTCCCTCCTGACATAAACTATTCCAGGAGGGAGTCGTTTTGAAATTTCATGGGCAAGTTAATCGTAGGCCTCGTCGAAAGGTAAAAAAACGCAAGATGATACCACTCCTATTTCTTGCGATTTTATTTGCAATTGTTTTTTCTCTATACTTCGTCAATATGAAACTTACACCAATTTATACGGAATTTGCGGAAGTGCAAACACAAAAAATTGCATCACAAGTTATAAGCAGTGCAATCAATGCTAGAGTAGCTAACGTACTAGATGTCAATGATATTATTGTTAATATCCCTCCAAGTGAATCTGGTGGAATTGTTGGGACAAAGTTTAATACAGAAATAATAAATCGTGTTATTGCAGAAATACAGATACTTGTGCAACAACAACTCGATCAAGCGGAATCAGGTAATTTGGATTTGTTACCTTCTTCTGGAGAAATAGATTATGATCCACAGGCTATGGAAGATAGAGGTGGAATCGTCTTTTTGATACCTATGGGTCAGGCAATCGGATTACCACTCCTCGGGAATTTGGGACCTAAAATACCAATTCGATTTCATGTTATTGGAGAAGTTCAAGCGAATCCAGAGACATCTATCAAAGAGTTTGGGATTAATAATGCTTCTATCGAAGTAAATGTATTGCTCGAGGTAAATGTGCAAATAATCGTACCACTTGCAACGAAAAATAGTGTTGTTAGGCAGAAGATTCCTATTGCGGCAGGTTTGTTTAAAGGCGATGTTCCACCTATTTATAATAAGGGGAGTGGGGATGCAATAACGCCACAAATTGAAATCCCATTTAAGTTGCCAGAAGATAAGGAATAAATGTTTAGTTGAAACAGGGTCGAAATATTGATAACCTAAGAATGTATTAATTATATCGATTGGGTAGAGGCTGCATTGCTTATTAGTCACACACGTGAGATTGACCTTGATGACCGTGTGTAAAAGGAAGCATTGCCGAAGTTTTGTGAATCTGTCAAATTCACTAGACTGGGGTTATTCCAAACAGGAATAACACTGTCATACGCTATTTTGCGTGTGATGAGCTACAAGTCGTACGTTAGATAAGCATCATTCATTTATCCAACTGACGAAACGTAGATAGAGCTGACATCCCTTCACTTGAAATAAGTGTGAGTGGATGTCAGTTTTTTTGCTCCTAGAGGCCTCTTCCCGACGACCTGGAGGTTTTGAAATGGAAGGAACATGGGTATCAATTTTACCACCGGTACTTGCAATTGTAATGGTCTTGATTACAAGAAAGGTGTTACTATCACTTGGAATAGGGATTGTCTCAGCGGCTTTACTTGCAGCATCATTTTCACCAGTTCAATCAGCAGTGAATTTTTGGAATGCTATTACAGTTTCTTTTTGGGACGAGGGTGCATTAAATACATATTCCATTTTTATAATGCTCTTCATATTGCTACTCGGGATAATTACCGCATTTGTTAGTTTATCTGGAGGTAGCCGAGCATTTGCAGAATGGGCGGCAGTGCGTATTAAAACAAAAAGAGGGGCTAAATTACTAACGGTCTTTCTTGGATTTATTTTGTTTGTCGATGATTATTTTAATGCACTTGCAGTTGGACAAATATCTCGTCCAATTACAGACAGCCACAAAATATCTCGTGCCAAATTGGCCTATTTTATCGACTCGACTTCTGCTCCTATTTGTGTCATTTCGCCAATTTCAAGTTGGGGTGCTTATTTAATTGGGCAGCTTGCAATTATATTGGGAAGTGCTGCCACGATTAGCTATTCGCCATTATCAGCTTTCGTGATGATGGCACCGATGAATTTCTATGTTATCACAACACTTGTCTTGGTCGTTTTTCTAGCATGGACAGACATCGATCTATTTGGTATGAAGAAACATGAACAACTCGCTATGGAAACAGGTCAGCTCTATGATCCGAATAAGGAGATTCCGGGTCAATTACAAGAAGATTTTCCTGAACATGAATATGGTCGTGTCAGGGATTTAATACTTCCAATTATAACGCTTGTAGTAGTTGTCTTAGTAATGATGATTTGGACGGGTTATTTGGAAAGTATGGCGAGTTTAGGTTCGGCAACCATATGGTCGATTTTTGAAAATACTAATGTTCCACTTTCACTGCTTACTGGAGGACTTGTCGGTACACTTGTTGCGGTTGGTCTATACATGAATCAGATGAGATATAATTCTACAGCGAATATCTCCTTGATGGGCCGCGCACTCAAAAGTGGTTTAAAAGCAATGTTGCCCGCAGTCTCAATATTAATATTAGCATGGGCACTGACGGATCTTATTGCAGTTCTGGAAACTGGCGTATATTTGTCAGAACTCGTTGAAAAAACGAATGTTCCTATTGCCTTTCTTCCTGTAATCATGTTTGTTTTTGCGGGACTTATGGCTTTTTCTACAGGAACTTCATGGGGGTCATTTGGTATCTTACTACCGATAGCAGGAGAAATAATGATTGAGGCAGCCCCTGAAATGTTGTTGCCGGCACTTGCAGCAGTTCTTGCTGGAGCAGTGTTTGGCGATCATTGCTCACCGATTTCGGATACTACGATATTATCCTCGACCGGGGCGGGCTGTAATCATATTGACCATGTCGCAACGCAATTACCTTATGCTCTTATTTGTGCAGGAATTGCGGGAATTGGATATATTGTTTTAGGTCTTACAGGTTCTATTTGGTTCGGATTGATAGCAATTATTATTATACTCATTGCTTTTCTAACTGGGTTAATCATTCGTAATAATAAGAACGAAGCACTAGTAAATCAAGGATAATGTGAGCAAAGAAGCTATTCATTTGAATAGCTTCTTTATTCTAATATAATAATTTCTGGAGTAAAATATGTTTTGACAATAGTCTGATAGAGGATTATACTTAGCTTGTGTGAAAGTGTTTTAGTTCGGAAAATAAAAATACCCGAATCTTAAGTTGTGTAAGAAAAGGGAAAAGGAGGAATTTGTATGGCGCAACGTTCTCAGTGGGGGACAAGAGCGGGTTTTATTATGGCAGCTGTAGGCTCTGCGGTTGGACTCGGTAACATTTGGCGCTTTCCATATGTAGCGTACGAAAACGGTGGTGGAGCATTCTTTATACCTTATTTATTCGCACTTTTAACCGCCGGTATTCCGATTTTAATCATGGAGTTTACAATGGGTCATAAGTATCGTGGTTCAGCACCACTTTCATTCTTTAGAATGGGAGGAAAGAAAGCGGAATGGCTAGGTTGGTGGGGAATTTTTGTTTCCTTTGTCATCTCAGTCTACTACGCTGTTATTATCGCTTGGGCGATGAAGTATACGGTCTATTCATTTAAATTATCATGGGGAACGGACACGGAAAGTTTTCTTTTTGGAGATGTTCTTAATTTAGCTGAAACACCTGGCCAGGCTGGTGGATTCGTTCCTGGAGTTTTATTCCCACTACTACTTGTATGGGCGCTCGCATTTATTATTTTATTTGCCGGAGTTCAAAAAGGAATTGAATTGGCGAACCGAATATTTATACCAACGCTTTGTGTTGTTTTCCTTTTGGTCGTTATTCGTGCGGTTACACTTGATGGTGCGTTACTCGGTCTTGATGCGTTCTTCAAACCAGATTTATCGAAGCTAATGAATCCGACCGTTTGGGTTGCGGCATACGGGCATATTTTCTTCAGTTTGTCGATTGCATTTGCGATTATGATCACGTATTCAAGTTATCTACCTAAGAAATCCGATATTACGAACAACGCTTTCATTACTGGATTTGCAAACTCTGCTTTTGAACTACTTGCAGGTATCGGAATTTTCGCAGCACTTGGTTTTATGGCAACACAAGCAAATGTTGCTGTAGCAGAAGTAGCATCAGCGGGTGTTGGGCTTGCATTTGTTGTATTCCCGCAAATCATTAATGAGATGCCGGGATTCAATGGCCTCTTCGGAGCCGCATTCTTCCTGTCGCTCACCTTGGCTGGGCTCACCTCGCTTATTTCAATAAGCGAAACGTATATTGCAGGAGTGTCCGACAAGTTCAACTTATCTAGAAGCAAGGCTGTAATTATAACTGTTGGAACTGCAACGGTTATATCGACATTATTCGCAACGCGCGGAGGGCTTTACTTCCTAGATGTAGCTGATTATTTCATTAACCAATTTGGAGTTGCGGCGATTGGGCTCGTTGAAGTTGTGCTAATCGCATGGGCATTTAAGAAACTCGGCGTTTTCAAGGATCACGCGAATGCCGTTTCAGATATTAAGGTCGGAGCATGGTGGACGATTTGTCTTAGCGTCGTTACACCACTCGTACTTGGTTACATGATGTTTGGACTGTTAAGAGTGAACATCTTGAAATTACATGAAAAAAATGGTGAAATTATCGGAAACTATGAAGGTTATTCAAATGGCTTCATTTGGGCAAGCGGATGGTCTGTTGTAATTTTCGCGATTGGTATGGCAGTCATCTTCACATTGTTTAAATGGAGAAAGAATACGCTTGAAACAAGCGATTATGAAGAAGACTAAGGGGGATTCAATATGAGTGGTAGTGCGATTTTGATGATGGTTGTCGGAATCCTCATTATTTGGGGAGGCCTTGGAGCAAGTATTGTGCATGCAGTAAAAAAAGAAAGAAGTCGATAAGCGTAGAAAGCACCCAAATGAGCAAAATGGGTGCTTTCTTTTTTTATGAAAATAAAACCGACATATTCCTTATGGCATTCATACTCTGGGTTGTTTGAAAAATATATATATGATACATTAGCTATAGTATGAGAACTGAAAAATCACTAAATATGTTACAACAGCTCAAGTGGAAATGGAGTCGATTGTTGTGTCTTGTAGACCAGAAACAGGAACTAAAAATGAACATATAAAAAAACCAGATTGGCTAAAAATTAAATTGAATACGAACGAAAACTATACGGGTCTTAAGAAAATGATGCGTGAACAAAATTTAAACACAGTTTGTGAAGAAGCTCGTTGCCCAAATATTCATGAATGTTGGGGGGAACGTCGTACTGCAACATTTATGATATTAGGTGCTATCTGTACACGTGCTTGTCGCTTTTGTGCTGTCAAGACAGGATTGCCTAACGAACTCGATACAGCTGAACCGGAACGTGTTGCAGACTCTGTAGCACTTATGAATTTGAAGCATGCAGTTGTTACTGCAGTAGCACGAGATGATCAGAAAGACGGAGGGTCAGCAATTTTCGCTGAAACCATTCGTGCAATACGAAGGAAAAATCCTTTTACTACTGTAGAAGTACTCCCGTCTGATATGGGAGGCGTATATGAAAATCTGGAGCGTTTAATGGATGCAAAACCTGATATTCTAAATCATAATATCGAAACAGTTCGTCGGCTAACCCCGAGAGTCCGAGCCCGTGCAACTTACGATCGTTCCCTTGAATTATTGCTTCGTGCTAAGACTATGCAACCTGATATTCCGACAAAGTCTTCTTTAATGTTGGGTCTGGGTGAAACTCATGAAGAAATTATTGAAACGATGGACGATCTTCGTGCAAATAAGGTAGACATCATGACAATCGGACAATACTTACAACCAACGGTAAAACATTTAAAAGTGGTGAAATACTATTCACCTCAAGAATTTGGTGAGTTAAGAAAGATTGCTATGTCTAAAGGTTTCTCTCACTGTGAAGCAGGTCCACTTGTTCGTTCGAGCTATCATGCAGATGAACAAGTAAATGCAGCTGCCAAGGAAAGACAGCGACAAGGTGAAGTGGAATTAGAAATAGCACTGCAAAGTTGAGTGGCGGTGAAATTAAATGGTAACTCTAGAAAATTGGGAATATGAGCTTATTACAAATTTTCGTGAAGGTTTTGAGGAAGAAGCATTGCATGCACGTTACAGCGATGTTTTACTTAAATATGACTACATACTTGGCGATTGGGGTTATGGTCAGCTACGTTTGAAAGGTTTTTTTGAAGACCAAAATCAAAAAGCCACGTATGAAACGAAAATTAGTACGCTTCAGGACTATTTATATGAATACTGTAATTTTGGATGCGCCTATTTTGTGTTGAAAAAAAATAGACAAATTACAGAGGAAGTAATTATTCTTGATGATAACGATACTAAAGTACCGCTTGAAGATCAATAAGATCTCCAAGCGGTTTTTTCGTTGCTCATTATTATGTTATTATATATATAATACGCAAATGTTATGGAGGGAATTATATGTATTTTATTGATCGTACTAAAGTAAATGAAACACTTGAACATATGGAGGAACTATTGGTCTTGTATGAAGAAAAGAAAGAATGGACAGACGGTTTAACTGATTCTTTAGCACTCTCAAGACTTGCTCATGTAATCGTTGAATCTATTATTGATGTTGGAAATACAATGATTGATGGGTTTATCATGCGTGATCCAGGTGGCTACGAAGATATTATTGACATAATGGATGATGAACAAGTAATTACGAAAGAAATGTCTGAACCACTCAAACGCGTAATCGGCTTACGTAAGATGATTGTTAGAGATTTTAATAATGTCAATATAAATTCAATTGAAACCATATTAAGCGACTCCATGATGGCACTTACTGAATTTCCTGGAAAAGTTCGTTATTATCTTGAAAATGAACTCGGTCCCGTATCGGCATTTTTACCTGAAGTTGAATAAATGTGGACTGTTCTACCTTTATAATAAGAAAATGAATTATATATATTGAACTAAAAAATCCTGTTACTCGCTGATTTCCGTTCCGACCGGACGCGTTCCATTAGCGAAGAATAAAAACCATTCTTCTTAGGGCCACTCGTCGAGCCTCCTCGTCGCGAAAATCACGCTCCTGTGGGGTCTCGACATTCGCGCTGATCCCATTGGAGTGTTTGAGCCGTGGTCAACACGATGTTGATTATGCAGTCGTTGCGACAGGACGTCGCGTACTTAGACTGCGTCTGCACTCCAATCAGCTAAAAATTGTGGGAAAGTTAAGTTCAATATAAATATAAAAAAGCTTTTCGCTATAATACAGGCGAAAAGCTTTTTTTGCTTAAATATGGAAAGCTTTATTAAAAAAGTGGATTATCTTCTATAAATTGATAGATGCGCTCCGTGAGTTCCTCGGGTGTGTCAGCTTGAACGACTTCACCATTTACAATAGCGTATAAAGATTCCGCACATTTGGTACAATAGCTTAAACAGCCATATTCAAGGACATCAAGGTTCGGATCGCGATCCAAAATTTCAAAAGTTTTGTATGAACCATTTGCAAGATTACTTATGCAAAATTCAACTATTGGATTCACGGAAATCACCTCGCTTACAATAAAATCTTACTCTTTTTTCTTGTAAACGTCAATTCATGCGACTCATTGTGAAACATGTCACAAACTGATATAATTAAGGATGAGAAATTAACGGATTTTATGTAGTAAAGGAGATAATTATGAAAAAACTTGTCTTATTAGGTGCCGGTTACGGAAATATGCGTATTTTATTGCGTCTTTTAACAAAGGATTTACCAACAGATGTTGAGATTACACTCATCGATAGAACCCCTTTTCATAGCGTGAAAACAGAGTTTTATGCACTTGCGGTTGGAACAGTATCGGATTCTGTAGTGCGGGTGCCTCTTCCTGTGCATGATCAGTTAAAAGTAATCGGTGGGGAAATTATTGAAATTAATACGGCCGAAAAATGTGTTTTTCTTGACGATGGTCAACAAGTTCCATATGACGAACTTGTAATTGGCCTTGGGTGTCAAGATAATTACCACGATGTATTAGGTGCTGCCGAAAATACCTATAGCATTCAAACAATTGGTAAGTCCCGAATTACATATGAAAAACTGTTAGGTTTGGGCGGTGGAGCTACTGTTGGAATTATAGGGGCGGGGCTTAGCGGAATTGAACTTGCCAGTGAGTTAAGGGAAAGTAGACCTGATTTAAATATTAAATTATTTGATCGCAGTCCGCGCATATTACGAGATTTTCCAGAAAGGCTTAGCAATTATGTAAAGGGATGGTTTGACGAACATAATGTGGATGTCGTATCTAACTCAAACATAACAAAAGTTGAAGAAAATTTACTTTATAATCATGAAGAAACAATACCAGTAGATGCTGTTGTATGGACTGCAGGAATTCGTCCTGTAACTCCGGTTCAAAACATGAAAACCGAAAAAGATGATTCGGGCCGTGTTGTATTAAATATGTATCACCAGCTTCCGGAATATTCAGATGTATATGTAGTCGGTGATTGTGCATCATTGCCGTATGCTCCAAGCGCCCAAGTGGCAGAAGAACAAGCTGAACAGATTGTTAAAATTCTTAGACTCACTTGGAACAATGAGCCACTTCCGGAAACAATGCCTGAGATAAAACTTAAAGGCTTTCTTGGATCACTTGGGAAAAAGCAAGGATTTGCATATCTTGGGGATCGAACTGTCACAGGCCGAATCGCTCGCTTGTTGAAATCCGGAGTTCTTTGGATGTATAAATGGCATAACGGATAAAAAGTCTCAGAAAGGTTGTCGCATCAGCCTTCCTGTGGTGTTTATATAGTAGGATACAGGAAAATATCACATTTCTATCACATTCCCCTTTGGGATTGTTAATTTTAAGATGTCACCGTATCGATTTTTAATCTTTGCGGTAGCATCTTCTTTCATTTTTTCGGTTACGTGTGTGTAGATGTCCATCGTGGTTTTTGAATCTTCATGACCTACCCGATCCATGATTGTTTTTAAATCTACCTGTGCTTCCGTGAGCATCGTAATATGTGTATGCCGTAAAATGTGTGGACCTTCTATTTTGGTGATAGAGGTCTTTTTTATTAGCCGTATAATCCTGTCATAAATAAACCGACTGGAATACGGATAACCATTTTGTCTACAAAAAACGAAATTGCCATCATGAAAATCCTCAATATCTTTACGGGTGCTTAACCTGATTTTATTTTGTATAACTTTATGCCTTTTGAGCATGTTCAAAATTTCTTCATCAATATCAATCGTCCGTATGGACGCCTTTGTTTTCGGTGGGGTGATCTTAAATTTCCGCATGTTATGATCCGGCATATCCATCGTTTTCGTAATACGCAATTCGTTTGAATCATAAAATATGTCCGTCCACTTCAGTGCACATAATTCTCCAACGCGCATACCTGTAAATGCCAACAAGTAAAACCACTCTTTATCAAATTGCAATCCGTCAGTAATGGTTGCTCGCAAAAACTCATCCAATTCATAGCGTTCAAAGTATTTCTCTTCAACAGTCGTATTTTCGATTTCTTCAACTGTTAACACTTTTTTAGGGATGACGACATGCGTTATTGGATTGTCAATCCTCATTTTGTGTTCAACTGCATACCTAAAAATAAAGTTAGCGGTCACTTTCGCGTTTTCCATTAAAGACTTCGACAATTTCTTTTTATTGAGATCCACAAAGATGCTCTGCAATGTCCTTGTGTCGATTTTGGCGATTGGTAACTGTTTTACATACTCGTACAGCGTTTTCAAAGAGGAACGTCTACTACGTAACGTGCTGTCCTTTACACCCGTCAGTGAATACACCTCGAACCATTCTTTGGCGACTTTCTCAAACGTTAAATTTTTATTCTTTTTGCTATCTACTCCGTGATCCTCCTGTCGGTCAATTTCGTCCCTAACCTTTTTCGTAGCGATTCCCTTCGTTCTTGCTCTTCGCCTTACTTGGTTCCTCTTATTCGTCACAGGATCCCTCGGCCCGTCTGCTACGCATTCCCACTTGTCCTTGGATAGTTCAACACATTTCATGCAAGCCCCTCCTATATTTTAATAAATCTCTTGTTATTTTATTGCATCACCTCCTGGAAGAGTTTTAATTGAAATAAATTGGCTCCTATTTGTTGACGCCTTTGTTCCAATCGTATTTTTGCAAATTCATATGAAACATTAAATGTATCCTGTATCACCCATATAACCTCTTGCGGGTCTCTAGGTAACCTTATATCCCTAAGCATGAAAGTTGGAATACATGCATGTAAAGCAAAGCTATCAGCCTTCCATTCTTGGTATTCGCGGAATGGGGGAGGCATGGCGAACTGGTTGCCAGAATGCCATAGGATATGACAAAGTTCGTGACAGAAATCTTGCCATTGTTCTTGTGCACTTAAATTACGATTGATAAATATGTATTGGCGACCTTCAATTTGAATAGCTTCACTGGAGCCGTCAATAGGATAAAGGCCGATGTTTAAACGGTCGGCGATAACGTACATATTAATTTGGTTAGGCACTGTAATATTTATTTTGTTGTACAGCTTTTTTATGTAATCCTCTAAGTAACTGTAGTAATTCATGTTGTCATCTCCTTGAAGGGAATGTGTGTTTGGTTTTATGGTTAAAAGAATGCCCCGCCAATAAAGGAAGGGCTTACGGGAAGTTTATTTAACTTGTGATTTTTTGAGAGAAACTGTGAATAATAGAAAGCCGTCACCTTTTCCGATAACTGTTACATCTTGGCCTTTCGATAGTGCGGCGACTGAATCTGCATCATCTTTCGGGAAATATACTTGAATGCTACCCAATACATCCCCGGTGTCTAACGTGATATACATTGAGTCAAGAATATCTTTTCCGATATCTTTTATTGTGCCGGTAACTTCAAGTTGCTTGCCTTTATATTTTTGATCAGCAGCTATCTCGTTATCGTCGTAAGCGCTGTAAAGATCAACCGCGGAAATCACAATTGCTTCCTCTTTGGGCTTCTCTACTTCAGGTTCTTTCTCTTTCTTCTTTTCTTCTGGTTTTTTATCATCTGCTTTTTCTTGTTCCGGCGCAGATACTGGAATTTTCTCTCCATCTTTTGCTTCATCTTCGCCTTGCACGGCAACAGCCCCGATAATAAATATGACAATCAGCCAAACCCACCACTTCTTATAAAATGGTTTTTTTACTTTTCCCGTCTTCGACAATTAAAACTCCCCCAATCGACATATGTAGAAATATGTGCATTTTAATATGCACATATATATTACCGAGATTTGTTGTCATCATTTTTGATAATGTCCCACATTTTCCGAAGTTTACGAAGGTCATCTTCTTCCGACTTAGGTAATTCTTTATACCAACGATTTAATTCAGGATCATTAATAAAGTTTTGGAATCCTTCCTCATCATGTCCGATTTGATCAGAAGTATTTCTATCTCCAAGAATGTAATCCGCAGAACGGTTTAAAACTTTTGATAGTAATTTAATATCTTCCGAACCTGGTTCTGTATATTCTCTTTCCCAGTTAGATATCACTTGTGGCGAAACATTTACTTTATCCGCTAATTGTTTTTGAGTTAAACGTAAATTCTTTCTTAATTGTTTTATTCGATTACCAACACTCACAAATGACACTCCCTTTACTTAGAATATACCAACTAATAACGGAATTTGATATATAACTAACGGAATTTGAGAATTAGTTAATTAAAAGCATTGACATTAACGTAATTCGTTAGTATAGTATTAATTAACGGATAACGTTAGTGACGGAGGTGAGCAAATGGTTAATCTAAATTTAAAAAAAATACGTCTTGCAAAAGGTGTGACTCAATCCCACTTGGCAAAGAAGTTAAATATAAGCAACATGGCGTACGGGAGAATGGAAAGTGGCGAGACGAAAATGGACGTAGAAAGATTAAAAGTAATTTCTATAGCATTAGGTTTAGAAATCGAAGTTTTTTTTAATGATGAATTAACGGATTCCGTTATTAATGAAATGGAAGTTGAGCAAGAAGTAGTCTGAAAAAACGTCTCACATCCATCAATCAACGTTCGAACGAGCGGAGTACGCCAAAACCTTCTATATGAAGCGAGCGACAGCGAAAGCCAACGTCAAGACCTCGAACTTTAATTGATGGATGTGAAGGAGAAGAGAGGAGAGAACAAACATGCTAACAATGGAGTTTGATTACGAAAAGCTTGCAGAAGCGTTACGTCCGGTGATTCGCGAAGAGATTCAAGTAGTGATGAAAGATACTTCGGCAATTCAAAACCTCCCACCGTTACTTACTCGTGTGGAAATGATGAAGTTGCTTCATATTAGTTCTTGGAAAGCGACCGAGTTGATTGGGAGACCTGATTTCCCTGTATGCAGAGAAGCGGGATTGCTGTTTCCGACAGACATGCTATTCGAATGGATCAAGCGGAACACGCAATGGATTGAGGATAACACGAAATATTTTCAAGCGGGATAAGGGATTCAGAAATCTACTATATAGGAGGTGAGAAGAATGAGTAAATGTACTTTCTGTGGTCGTGAAGATGACCAAGATACAAAAGTTGTCGGCGGATATGAAATCCTTGAATGTTGTACGGATTGTGAAGTTGAAATCAATGAAATTTCTTAATGCCTACTAAAAGGAGGAAGTTCAATGAATCAATTAAAAGTAGTCTTTACTAATGGTCAACTAGTTACAGATAGTCGTGATGTTGCGGAAATGGTAGACCGAGAACATAATGCATTACTCAAAAGTATTCGTAGTTATCTTCAATACCTAACTCAGGGCGGTTTCGCCCGCAGTGAATTCTTCATTGAAAACACGTACCAAGATCCCACCGGACGAACATTACCAAGTTTCTTACTCACGAAAAAGGGTTGTGACATGGTAGCTAACAAAATGACTGGTGAAAAAGGTGTTCTATTCACGGCAACATATGTTACTAGATTTGAAGAAATGGAGAAGACGTTGAATGCACCAAAGGTATTAAGTTCAACGGAGCAGTTGAGGGCATCGATGAGATTGAGCCTTGAAACATCAGAGGATGTAGAGGTCCTAAAAGAAGATGTTGCGTTACTGAAAGAAAAGGTGGAAAACCAAATCACGCTGGATCATGGTGAACAACGCGGCTTGCAGAAAGCGATAGGCCGAAAGGTGTTTGAATGTGCTAAATCAGACGACCACAAGCGGTTGTTGTATCCGGAGTTGCACCGAGAAATCAAGGACAGGTTCGGAGTTACTTCTTATAAGGATGTAAGACGGCAGGATCTGACGGCGGCGATTGGATACGTAAATGCTTGGATACCTAAAAGAGTGGCGTAAAGCGAAGAGGGGCGGGCAAGCCCCTAATAGATTACGAGGTTTTTAATGCGAAGCACTTTCGAGGTTGCAAGGAGGGGTTTCCTGCAAGTTAACTCGTTGTCTCATTAACTATATTACTAGATTCAAATTTAATTACTGTTCAAGTTTTGAACTTGTTCTGATTTAGAACAACGAGGGGGTGAATGAATGTCATGAACTTTGGCCCGTTACTTAAAAAAGCGCGTATTGGTGCAGGATTAAGTCAAGAAGAATTAGCTCCACAAATGTTTTTACCACGAAGTACGATTTCGAAACTGGAAAACGACAAGATGGAAATAAAAGCATCGGATTTAATTAGATGGTTTCAAGAAACACAAGTCCCGGAGGTTGCAGTGGCTTTATTATGCGGCGTAGATGTTATAGCAGTTAGTCAACTTATTACTAGTTTGCTAGGTGGATTTATCAATTTCTTATAGGGGGAAAACATGAAAAGACATTATAAAACAGAAAATTTACCAGAGGCAATCGAAGAAAACAAGAAAGTCATGCACCAATTAGAACATATCGAAATGAACTTTTGGACAAGCAATGTGGATGAGGCGATTAAGCGGACTGTAGATCTTCATTTAGCACTCGTAAAACTCAGTCGAATGCAATCAGCAAAACGTATGGAAAACGCATTCAATGCATTGAATGACGGTTTAGTTGCAAGCGGCATCCGAATTCAAATGATTCAACCCAGTTTTAGACACAAAAAAACCGACTGACATGGTGGTGTCAACCGGTAAACTCGTTAAATCTATTGTAACACATTGACGGAGCTTTGGCTCTCGTCAATAAGTCCGAGATCAAACCTGTATTTCCTCCTAGAAATTAACGGTAAATCTTTATCTCGGACTTATTGATGGGATTCAACCATTAGAAAGGGTGATGACGAAATGAACAAATTAGACAGATTCTTTTTTCCGCCGGAAGACGGAGAAGAACTGCACCCATCAGATGCTTGGTGGTTTTACGCACCACTTGTTGGTGCAGTCGTTTTAACATTATTTATCAAGGTGGTGACGTTATGAACGCGAAGGCAAAACAAGCAATGTTTAATCTGAGGGATGATTTAAAAACATCGGTTCCAACAAATTCGACGATTGTAGTCAATCGATCAGACTTGGAAGCGGTAGTAAAATATCTATTTAACAACGGCGAAGAGTGGAACAATCAAGCGGCACTTGGATACGCAATTGCGGCGGCTGAACGGATTTGGACGAGTGATATTTTCATCAAGCAATTTATTGGTGCTATGGAAATAGAATTTGACGAACGAAATCTTGAAAGTGCTGCTGAATATTATCGGGAATCCGACTACTGAAAGGAGTGAAGAAAATTGAAGCAAGAATCATGGGAATGGGAAGTTCGGTCAATGCAGGAAGGAGATCCATACGTCGTACACACAACAAAAGACGATGCACTCCAAGCGATGACTAACTTCACGGAAACATGGGGTCAAGTAAGTATTTACTCGTTACGTAAGACTGCAAAAATCATTAGATATGAAGATGCAATATAAAAAACCCGCTGTTCAAGCAGCGAGTCGGGGTTCTGATTAATTCTATTACCGCTATTTTAGCGCAGAACCCCTCAAATAACAAGGAGTGGACATGTTATGAGGGAAATTAAGTATCGGGCAAAAGTATTGAATTCTAAAAACTGGATATACAGACAACCTTTTCACATTCGGGGGGTTTGGTATATGTACAACAGTCGGTGGTATGAAGTCCCAATCGTTCACAAGACAATTGGGCAATTTACAGGACTGGAAGACACGAATGGCAAGGAAATTTACGAAGGTGATATCCTTCACTACCTCATTGAAGAATATCCTGGTGGTCATTACAGAGAACGAGAAGAAAAAAGGATTGTTGAGTTCGTTGATGGCTGTTTTTGGCTACTTAGTAAAAACGGTGACGAACCGTTGTATGCGGTTCATGCGGCTGATGACGAATTAAAAATCTTGGGCAATATCTACGAAAATCCTAAACTATTGGAGGAATCGAAATGAAAGAAATTAAATGGATAAACATGAAGCTCAAAAATTTCAAAGGAGCCAAGGACTTAACGATTGACGCAGACGGTTTGAACCTAATTATCTATGGTGACAACGGAACATATAAAACGACCGTTGCGGATGCATTTCATTGGGTACTATTCGGAAAAAGCAGTGAGGATAAAGAACGTTTCGGAATTAAAACACTCCTTGACGGGGAAGTAATCCACCGATTAAATCACGAAGTTGAATTGGAATTAACGGTAAACGGCGAACCGCTAACTCTGAAAAGAATTTACAAAGAAAATTGGGTTAAAAAACGTGGTCAATTAACAGAAGAACAATCAGGCCATGAAACAGATCACTTTGTTGACGGTGTGCCTCTAAGCGCGGGGGCTTACAACAAAAAAGTAGGCGAACTTATCGACCAAAAGACATTTAAACTACTCACGTCACCAACATTTTTTAACGAACAACTTACAGTGGCGGAAAAGCGCGCAACGATTATAGAGGTTGTTGGAAAGGTTGAACAAGACGATGTAATTGCATCAAATCCCGCATTAAAAGACTTGCCAGCAATATTGAAAGGTAAAAAGATTGAGGATATGAAAGCAATTATCGCTTCGAAACGTACACATATTAAAAAAGAAGTAGAGGGTATCCAGCCTCGAATTGACGAGCTACACATGTCGTTGCCAGATAAAGATATCGACGTTCCTTCTATAGAAAAAGAAATTGCAGTCGTCGAGAAGGAACTTGATGAACACGCAACTCAAATCAACAATATTAAAAACGGATCCGCGGTGGTAAGTAAACAACAGGAATTACAACAGATTGAACTGGACTTGAAGACGATCCAAAACGAACTTGAATCCGAGTCCATTGAGCAGGCCACTAAACTTAACGCGAAAATTCAAGAAGAACAATCTAACATAGCGATTTTAAAACGCAAGAAAGATGATGCAGAGCACCGAAATGGCGTGCTAGAAAAAGATATTATCCGGTTTGACGAGACACGTGCAGCACTCCTTGTACGTTGGACGAAGGAAAACGAACGCGCTTATACGCACGAACACGAATCTGGTGGAGTGTGCCCGACTTGCAGCCAATCCTTACCGGTCGAAGAAATTGAAGCGGCAAAAGAAAAGGCGGTTGCATCATTCAACCTAACTAAGGCTACTGAACTAGAAGAAATCAATAGTAGCGGAAGAGCTATTGCGGAAGATAAAACGCAAACGTTAGAACAAATCGAGAAATTAAAAGCGACAGTCGCGTCCTTAGAGCCGCAAATCGACGAGAAAGAAAAAACGGTATCGAAGTTAACAGTAGAGGTAGACAGGCTTAGAACAGGCATTGTAGAAGCCCGACAGGATAAGCGGTATACGGATAAAGTGCAAGAAAAAACGGAAGTCGAAAAGAGCATAGTAACGCTTAAAGAAAACGCACAGAGTGCCGTTACAGACATTGAGAAAGAAGTTGTTGAACTACGTACCAAACGGACTGAACTCAATGCTCAAATTGCACAACAGACAAATGCAGTTACCGCAAAAGAACGCATTGCTGAACTTGAAAAACAGGAAAAAGATTTAGCTATAGCGTTTGAAGAAGCTGAAAAAGGACTTTACCTAATCGACTTGTTCACACGCTCAGAAGTAGACCTACTCGGCGAACGCATTAACGAACATTTCAAGTATGCGAGATTCAAATTGTTCCGTGTCCAACAAAATGGCGGCATTCAAGATGTGTGCGAGGTCACGTATAAGGGCGTTCCGTTTTCTGAGGGATTAAACGACGGCGCTAGGATCAATTCCGGATTAGATATTATCAATACGTTGTCAAAGCACTACGGCATAAGCGTTCCAATAGTTTTTGATAACGCGGAGTCGGTTACAAAATTAATTGATACAAATTCACAACTTATCAGTTTGGTTGTTTCTGAAAAGGACAAGCAGTTGCGGATCGAAAAACAAGTCATTGAAGAGGATGGTGCGGCATGACTTTAAAAGTAAAGGATAGAGTGACGGTTCTTAACAACCAAGGGGATTCGGTAGGAGTAGGAATAATTGTGAACATAAACGAATTCCGTGAGCCGAAGTTTAAATATGCAGTTGATACCGATTTTTACAAAGAAGATTATCTCTTCGTTGGTGAAGAGAATTTATTGAAAATACAGGAGGAATCATAAATGACAAACCAATCAGTAGCAATCATTCAAAAAGACATTACCGACAGCGTGAATAACAATTTAGCAAGGTTACAAGAAGACGGCTTGATTCTTCCTGCTAATTACAACGCTAGTAATGCTTTAAAAAGTGCGTTCTTTAAACTCCAAGATACAAAAGATCGCAGCCAAAAACCCGCGTTAGATGTTTGTACAAGAGAATCAATTGCCAACTCATTGCTCGATATGGTAGTTCAGGGTTTAAGTCCAGCGAAAACACAGTGCTACTTCATTGTTTACGGCGACCAACTACAGTTAAATCGTTCGTACTTTGGCACACAAGCCGTTCTGAAACGCCTAACGAACGTAAAGGACATATGGGCAAACGTAATCTATCAGGATGATGTTTTCGATTACGAAAATGATAGGGGACGCGAAAAATTAGTCGGCCATAAAACGGCATTTGAAAACAGAGATAAAAACATCATTGGAGCGTATGCAGTGATCCAAACGGCGGATGATGAAGAATTACTAACTGTTATGACTCGAAAAGAGTTCGAAGCGTCTTGGAGCCAGTCGAAGACCCAACAAGCAGTACACAAGAAGTTCCCGCAGGAAATGGCGAAACGTACTGTAATTAATCGTGCTGCTAAAGCTTTTATAAACACAAGTGACGACAGCGACCTGCTTGTACAAGCTATTAATAACTCAACCGAAAACGAGTACGACAACGAACGAAAAGAGGTTGGTCCACAAGAAGAAATAAACGAAAAAGCAAATACAGAAGCACTTGATTTTGCACCAGAACCCAAGAAAGAAGTTAACCAAGAAACTGGTGAAATTATCGAACCAGAAGCAGATAAGCAAGATATTTATGTAGAATCAGAACCATTAATAACTGCTGTATCTTCTGGTCCCGGTTGGTGATTATCAAAACTTTAGCAACAGGATCCACAGGTAACTGTTATCTGATTGAAGATGGAGAAACCCGGCTCTTAATTGAGCTGGGGATCACCTTCAAGCGTATTCAACAAGATTTAAACTATGAAACTTCGAAAATATCAGGTTGCTTAATATCCCATAGTCACCAAGATCATTGCAAAGGCGTACAAGGTGCGTTAAACGCTTCAATGGACGTTTACATGTCAAAGGCTACCACGGACGAGATAGGCATAGAGCACAACCGGATTAGACTGTACGAAAACAAGAAACAGTTCAGAGTTGGAACTTTCAATATTTTACCTTTCGATATCAAACATGACGTAGAAAATCACGGCTTTTTGATACAAAGCGACAACGGCAGCAAACTACTTTTCGCGACAGACACGTTTTACGTTAGGTACAAATTTTCGGGAATTACGCATTTAATGATTGAGGCAAATTATTCAGAAGCAATTCTTAATGAAAATATTGAACGTGGAATGATTCATCCAGTACTAGCAAGACGAATTAAAGCATCGCATTTTTCACTGGAGAACGTGCTTGAGTTTTTGAAAGCTAACGATCTATCTAAAATTCAAGAGATCCATTTACTGCATTTAAGCAACAGTAACAGCGATGAAGAAGTGTTTAAAAAATCAGTACAGGCAGCTACTGGAAAACTTGTGTTTATTCCATAGGGAAAAGGGGGTGTAGAAGTGTCGGGCGTACAAACGGAGAACGGATATACAAGAATCGCCAATGAATTGCTCGAACAGATATCAAGGTTCAAATTCAATGGAACTGAATTCAGAATCTTGATGATCGTTTGGAGATACACATACGGATTCAATCGAAAAGGTCACGCTTTATCGACAAGCTTTATTGCAGAAGCGATTGGAATAGATAATTCAAGAGTTAGGAAAGTGTTGAAAAAGCTAATCGATACGAATGTAATTTCAGTTTTGAAAGAAGCAACATTTAATGAATCGAGAGTTCTTTCTTTCAATAAAAATTATAGGAACTGGGGGGTCGAAAGTGACGGGAGGGGTCAAGAAGAACCTCACCCCCCTAAAAGAACACAACCGGAGGGGTCAAATAAGACACAACCCCAGGGGTCTAAAAGAACACAACCCCAGGGGTCTAAAACTACCCCCAAGAAAGACATCTTTAAAGACAGTATTAAAGAAAGTATTAAAGACAACAGACCGTCACCTGTCGTTATTGATAAATCCTTCGGAGAAATCATTTCTTTTTACGAACAAAACGTAGGAATGATTTCACCGCATGTTAGTCAAGAATTAGGTTTCCTAGTTGATGAAAACAATGACGAATTAGTTTTATGTGCATTGAAAAAATCTGTCGAGGTAAAACCTAGTAATTATATTCGTTACATGCAAGGTATTTTAAAAAACTGGAAAAATCATAACGTGAAAACTCTTGAAGACGTTCAAAAAGCGGATGCTCTACCAAGAAAATCAAATGTGCAATCACTGTTTGCTGCTTCACCAGAAACACTGGAACGCCAAAGACAAGATGCAGAAAAATACAAAGATGTTGTGATTGATACTAGCGACTTACCTTACTAGGAGGACGGACTATGCGAAATGTGCAAGAGGTTGACATATGGACAATGCTAGGGAACCCAACACAAGAAAACCTATTCTTCAAGGCACGTCCCGAAATGATTAGTACCGTTTCCGAAGTGCGCATGGACAAAGTTGAATGTCCTAGTTGCAAGGATAAAACACTGGATGCCTGGATTTATAAACAAAGCGGTGATTGGTTACAAGAAAAAGTCTTACCCATTTGTGGCGATTGCCAAAAGATCGCATTCGCAAGTCAGGTAGGAAATTCAATAAAGTCGAAACATCAAAAAGTGGTTGACAAAGATTGGTACTTGATTAGCGACAATGACGACGCAGGATTTAAAAACTTTGAAGCGGAATCCACCGAAACGACTGCTGCTAAAACAAAGGCTATCGACTTTACAAAATCAATAATTGCTGGAGAAATAAAAAACCTTCGACTGTCCGGCACAACCGGAACTGGAAAAACTCATCTTTCCAAAGCGATTGCAAGAACACTAAAACACGAAGGCAAGAGTATTTCATACATCGGAGCAAATGAATTATTCAACAATATCAAAAGCATGTTTGGAAACGACCATGCAAGAGAACGATTCGATAAACAATTCTCGGGTTTCGAAGTCATGATAATCGATGATGTTGGCGTTGAAACTAGCAAAGCAAATGAAGTTTCATGGTCCAGTTCGGAGTGGGTGCGACTAATCGACATGCGAGAAGGTAAATCAACCGTCTACACAACAAACTTTGATGAGAAATCTCTTGCTGGGGTTATCGGGGCTAGAGCTGAATCGCGTATGAGTCAGAATGCAGAATCTATCAAACTTTATACGCCTGATAAGGATTATAGAAAATTATTTTACTAGGAGGAAACCAAATGACAACAAGCATCAACCAAGAAGATTTAGATTTTCTTGAAGAAGCAAAGATTGCTTTGAATGGGAATTTAAGATGGGAAACATACATGAACGAAGACGAAACGCATATTGCATTACGTTACGGTGTGGATCGGGATTGCATATGGATTTACCGATTAAGCAACGAGGTTATGTTTTCTCACAACGTGTTAAATAAAGCACCGAAATTGATAGTTGAAGGAGAGGGATTGGAATGATTAACCACATCATCAACCAACTCATTCTTGTAGCTGGGCAATGGAAAGCTACAGGCCGAAAGGACAAGCAATTAGAACGACAGTTCAGCCATTTACTCAACGAATTACGCTTGGCGGCAGGAACGACACCAGAAGGTGCACTCAACTTGCTACTTCGTGAACTCGGAGAAAAGGAGGTAGCTGCGTAATGAATGAGCGTATCAAGAAAAATCTTATTGCGGAATTAAACTCGTACGGAATCTATGAAACTTTGAAAATGGCAAAACTATCGACGTTGGATATACACGGACTTTCGAGACTTTTGGCGGTTCGGAAAGAGGTGGCATCGTGAGGAAGTGTGAACATTGCGAGAAACCTATTCCTCCTGAAACGGAGCATTACCATCGACAGGAAGATGATGAACATTATTGTATCGAGTGTTTAGAGGAAGTACCAGGCGACCCACTATTCTTTCTTGGTGGTGAATATCTGGGTGACTCGGATCAAATTAGTCACGTTGAATCCTATGACGACGACTATGAGGAAGGTGCGGAATGAGAACTCAACGAAACACCCAATTCAACAACCGACAACATTTTATAAATTACTGCCGAAAAATATCGGCAAATAAATTGGGTGAAACGAATCACATTGGTAGAAGAAAATTCACGGAAATGCTTCGCCAAATGTGGCGCCGACAGGATCACGAAGAAATCGAGAACTTCATTTACAAACTTAGTAAAGCGACGCCGGTGCAACTGGAAGCGAGCCTTAGGAGGTTGAGAGGTCCGAAGAAGCCGGTAGCAAAACACACTGGTATGTATGGGATTTGGAGTTCGGTTAGCAAACAATTCGTTTTCGGTATACAGGAACCAACGAAGAAAAGGGCGAGGGAAAAACTGATTCGAAGAATTGGCAAAAACAGTTTCAAATATCGTTTTGAAGCTAAACAAATTAAGGATTGCGCTGAACATCGAGAAATGTTTAAGGAACCATTGAAATTCAAGGAGGTGGCATCGTGACGGAAAGCTTTTACATTTTTGAAACGCAACATGAACCTACTTGTTGGTCATGCGGTCATTGGGTTTTGGGCGGTGGATGCTCCGAAGCGAACGGTGCTTTAATCCCGACAGAGCACGATCACCATTGCGAAAAATGGGTCAAAGAAGGAACAGTTGGAACGATTTCGGCGGAAATGGAGGTGGCGGAATGAGGGAAATCAAATTTCGTGGAAAATCAGTTTTACCGATTGAGGAACTTGACCAACTAGATACTAGGCATGAAAACGGATGGGTGACAGGGAGCTTAATCACTAATGCCGGTAATCCATTCATTGTTGGTGACTTGGCGGATTGGGACGAGGAATTTATTGCACATGAATTTTGGGCGAAGGTGATTCCGGCAACGGTTGGACAGTACACCGGAGTGAAAGACAGGGACGGTGTGGAGATTTACGAGGGGGATGTTATTCAAACGAACGCCCTCAAAGAAAATGAATTCCGATGGCTTGTAGAGCCGATTGGGTCCGAACATGCAGACGGTGGTAGATATGGTATTTGCGTGAGTTATTACGGAGATGGGGACAATCAATATTTAGATGACGGAATTTTAAAGGGCGAAATAATCGGCAACATTTACGAAAATCCTGAACTGTTGGAGGTTGCAAAATGATTAATCGTGTCGTTTTGGTCGGGCGTTTAACAAAGGATCCAGAATTGAAGTACACGCAAACTGGTATCGCTGTTACACGCTTCACCCTTGCAGTCAACAGAGCATTCAAAAATGCGGCCGGCGAACAGGAAGCGGATTTCGTCAGTTGTGTTGCTTGGAGAAAACAGGCTGAAAATGTTGCAAACTACTTGAAAAAGGGAAGTCTTGCCGGAGTTGACGGCCGTATCCAGACAGGTAGCTTCGAGGGGACGGATGGAAAACGTGTCTACACTACTGAGGTTGTAGCGGATAGCACCCAGTTCCTCGAACCAAGAAGTAGTAACTCGAAAAACGATTCTAGCATTCAATCTAACGGTGGTAATAAGTCGGGGCAGACGAATACACCAAATCAGACGCAAAGCGGTCAGAATCGACAGGGAACGACGAATAATCAGTATTCCAGAACAGACGACGATCCTTTTAATTCAAATCAAGGACCAATCCAAGTAAACGACGATGATTTACCATTTTAAGGAATTAAATCTATGAAACTTTGAAAGTGAGGGGTCGAAGTGGATGAGTGGAAATGGCAGCAGGAAAATGTGAAATTACAAAACGAGATTAAGAGACTGAGAAAAGAGTATGCAGCTTTCAAAGTCTCGTTAATACCAAAAGGGCAAAAAAGAACCGGAGGATTTTTTACTGGGGAAGAATTAGATTTTATTCGTGATAACAACTTAAATCATAACAGGGCATATGTGCTTGCAAATCGTTATGACAACGTGAGGGACGCGCTTATCGAAGTAATGGAGGGGATTTTGTGATTACAGTAAAGGTTAAAAAATTACACAAGGATGCATTTATTCCGACGAAAGCTTATGTCAGTGATGCGGGATTTGATTTACACGCATTAAAAGACGTGCTTGTTGCACCCGGGGAAACGGTCGTCGTAAAAACTGGATTGGCATTTGAAATTCCGGACGGCTTTGAGATGCAAATTAGACCAAGAAGTGGAATCAGTAGTCGTACAAAATTACGGGTCGTTCTTGGAACAATCGACAGTCAGTATCGGGGTGAAGTTGGGGTGATTGTAGATAATATTTCACTAATGATTGACTGGCAAAACTTCGCTAATCACGTCACATTAATCAACGAGTGTCCAGTCGATTACGACGAGGTTGTTCCGTGGGAAACGTACTTAATCAAAAAAGGCGACCGTGTCGCTCAAGCAGTCATTCAAAAGATTCCCCATGTTGTTCTTTACGAAGTCGATGAGTTATCAGAATCAAACCGCGGCGAAAATGGCTTTGGAAGTTCAGGAGTTTAAATAATGATTACCACAATGTTTAGACGTGTCGGCAACGATCGTATTTACATTCATGGGCATTTAAACAATCAAGAAATGGCGGCTTACCAGTTGGAGGGATGGCGTATGCACGTTCCGAGTAAGCCGACGCATAAAAAATCACGAAACGCGCAACAGAATAAACATGGCATTTCGGTCGAGAAAGGGGTTGGATCGCGTGAAATGCAAAAGGTGTAGTAAACCACTGAAAACACTGAAAAGTATCGAAATTGGATATGGTCCCATATGTGTAAAAAAACAAGCGGCTGAGGATGCGGAATTTGAAAGAATCCAGATCACGCTTGATGAAATTGTAGAACCGGAGCAGGTGGCGCAGTGAAGAAATTAAAAGAGTCCGACATGTTCCGTCCGGTAAAAAACTTGTTGGAAGAAAAAATGTTTTGTGATGTGTTTGCAGAAGTTGCGAATTATGACGTTGTCGGCGTAGGAAAAAGCTACGAAATCATTGTTGAAATGAAGCTTAATATGTCATTCCATTTAATCGGACAAGCAATAGACGCGATTGGTGCGGCTGATTATGTATTTGTCGCAATACCGAAAAGAAAGACGGGAATCCACAGAGTTCCGTTTCGCCTGTTACATGAAAAAGGGATTGGGTTAATTGAGGTGGATGGTGACAAAGCAAAGGTGCGGTTTTGGGGAAAGCGCCATAGAAAGAGTAGGAACAATATTCGTCATAGAGTTTTACCACACCACAAATTAACGACCGGTGGGGTGAAAAGTGGCGATGGTCCAACTGAGTATTCCATAACGATAGATCAAATAAAACAATCAATGAGAATCTGGGGTTGGATGACAGTTGATGAAATACTGGATTTAGTACAGACGCATTATGCGAGTCCGAAACCATCCGTTACGGCCACCCTACAGGCGCATTGGAATAACGATTGGTGCGAGACAAAAGTTGAAAACGGTAAAAGGTATTTTAAGTACAAAAAGAAGGTGGCGCAATGAGAAATCCACAAAGGATTCAAAGGTCGTCAAGACGTGCAAGGGTGCCGAAGCAACCAAAACAAGCCCGTCAATACCACTCTAGAAAAGTAGTAATTGACAAAATAGAATTCGATTCATTGACCGAAGCAGCATATTACAAACATTTGAAAAAAGATCCGGCGGTAAAAGATATTGAGGTCCAACCCGTCTACCAAATTATTGATAGTTACGAGGTTACTTGCAAACGATGTAGCGGGACAGGAAAACGTCCTAGTCCTAAAACGGGTAATCCTATAAATTGCACGCTATGTAATGGGAAATCGAAGCGAGAGAAGTCAGGGGCAATCTATACGGCTGACTTCAAGGTTACTTACATTGACGGCTATGAAGAGATAATTGATGTAAAAGGTGGACCTGTTACGAGGGACTTTCCATTGCGGCAAAAACTGTTCGAATTGAAAACCGGGATGGAATTAATTGTAATACGGTTGAAAAATAAGGAATGGGTGAGGGAATGATCACAGTTGAAGACGTAAAATATAAATTTGTCCAATGTGATTCTTGTGCTGAAAACAGAATAAGTTCGGGATTCAAAGTTAAGAAAGTTTCAATCGGATTTGACGACGGCAACCAATCAAGTTCTTTTCGATTGTGCGAAAAGTGTTTTGACCAATTAAAAATCAAATTTTAAGGGAGTGAATTCAATGGAGGTTACAGTAAATGAGCAATTGCAACGCTTTCATCTAGCGTTTTCAGACGGATGGAAATCAATAGTCGGTCATGAAATTAAAGTGGGGAAATACCGATTTTGTGCCACTCCTACTGAAGAACTTATTATAATTTCGGAAATCACGACCGGGGCGAAACTCTTAGAGTTACCAATTAACTTCGGGGTCATGATGACGACAGCAACCAAGGAGGGTGCAATAGAGTTTTTTGAAGGGGTCGGAAAGCAATTGATACCGATTATAAAACGTCATGATTTCGATCAAGAAATCGAGAGGCACAAACAAATAAGTTTAGGGCGATTGGGTGAAATGCCGGCCATTGAAAAAGTCGATATCTAATACTGAAGGGGTGAAACGGTATGGCATATTTTACTATTCCGGTTAATGCACAATCAGCGGATGAACTAGCTCAGAGAATTACAGATAACGAGTCAAGGGGATTCGAACTTGTCAAAACTTTCACACACGAAACAGAAGGAAACGTTTGGAAAAATAGCGGCTATCGGAGTGGCGGACAAGCAGTGCTCAAATATGGCGGTAATGAATCGCGCACAAGTTATTCCGCGGTAATGAGGCGGGATAACTCTGAATACTTAGAGGATAAAAGGAGAGTTTGAATGACAATTATCGCATTTCCGGAAGGTATCGCGGTCATCGTTACAGGTGTGCTGATTACGCTGTCGGGATATGCGTATGGAAGATTGAGCAAGTGAACATTTGACACATTATGCGAAGGAGTGAGGTCGTTGAAGAAACATCATTTCCGTGTATCTATTAGTGCAGGGGATGAACAAGAAGAAATTGTTGAACTCCCAAGTGATATGACAAAGGAGGAAATCGAGAAAGAATTCAAAGAATGGGTCTGGGAACAGTTAGATGCCAATTATTACGAAATTAAGTAGTACGCAGTTCGAAGAAATTGCACAATAAAAAAAGTCCTTAAAAAGGACTGTGATTACTTCCCGAATACGACTAACGCCATTTCAGCGTCTTGGTTTGATATGTCGAATATGGACCGGATGCGCTCAGTAGTCGGTAATTCGCCGTAATCTTCCTGATATCCAGTTATGTAAGCTTTTAACTTAACTTTCAGCGGCGCTTCAACAATTTCAATGAGTGGTTCAGTCATATCAATTTTAGTTCTAGGGTAAATGATAAAGTTTTTCTTCATGGAAACATCCTTTCATAAGGTGTTTATCATCTCATAAAAGTAATTTAGTTGACAGTGGAAAATAAAGGAGCGATTCAATTGACTGAGACAGAGGAAATAAACGATTTAAACAAAGAAATTGCTTTGAAAAGTATTATAAATCACTCGTTGCGGATATTCCCTAAGTGCTTTATTAATCATAGCAACGAAATTATATTAGAGCCGAAAAACAATGTGTATTTTCGTTTAGAAGATGTAAATACGGCATTAGATTTCAAGTGTAAAATGTTCGCTTGGCTATCGAGGCCCATTGCAAAAAGTTTGAATAAATATTGGTCACCCAAAGTACTGAAAAGCTTGAATGAACTACTGGAAACCAATTTCACTAAAGCCGACATGTACCTAATTTATGACGCATTAGGAAATGACATAAACCGAGCGTTATCCATTAAATTTATTGAATCTAACTACGATTTGAAGGTGCTGATTAAATGAATCCGATAAACGAAATATCGAAAATAGCGGATAAAATACCGTTGGAAGCACTACAGGATATACATGCCAGGATTACGGATTGGTTGGCTGGTGGTGGTAAGCATGACGATCCGTATGTGTTTCAGCAGTTGAGGTATGCACAACGGTTCGTGAGGGAGTGATGACGGATGATCCAAGTTAAGGAGAAACAGCGTGTGCTGCTGGATGAGGTTAAGATTAATTGGTTTTTTACGGAGAGGGAAACAGATGTGTTTAGGGCGATGTGGAATGACAGGGAAAACATTGAGACGATTGCGAAGCAGTTGAGGCGTCCAGCGTTGGAAGTCGTGCTCTTGGTTATCGAGCAGGCTGAACTTGAAAATATAAAAGAACGAAGACACGGGCTATTTTAGGTATAAAAAAAGACAGGACTTTCTCCTGCCTCTGACAAGGAAAGTATAACACATAGGAGGGGTCCTGGTGAACAAAGATATTACAATAAATCAAGGTGCATTAATGCTAGGAATTGGTATAATAGACTTACCTGCAAACTGTGTGGTAGTTATTTCGGAGGGTATGGCGAAAGTTAGGGAACTTCCGGAGCATGGTGAGTATAGGATTGTTACGCATCAGGGGAAAGTTAGACGGATGCGGAGGGAAGAGGGGGAAGAGTTTTGAACAAATCATCAAAAGGTAAACCCGGGAGTAGTAACGAGAATGAGGAAGCAGGGGAAGTTGCAAACGAAGCAGCAGCAGTTCCATATACCATAAAAATTAATAATCGCTACAGTTGGTTGATTATTGGTTCAGTTTCCTCGGTAATAATTGTTTCTTTATTCATTATTATCTTTCTTGTTGTTACTGAAAGAAAGTTTGAGATTGATGTAGCAATAATATTAACGACATTATTGGCTTTCTTTTCTATTTTTCTATCATCATTTTTTTATTTTAAAGCTACTGAGCAAAGTAATCAGTTTTACGATAGATCATATAATCATACCCGAGATATTGCAAAAACATTATCAGCGATGGAAGGGAAGTTCGGTGAAGCATTAAAAAATATTGAACATTATAGTACTAGACTCAATGAAAGATTCGATAACTTACCGTTTATTAATAATAGTTTGCAAGAAGATGTATTAGGTGAAGCACAAAAGAATATACAGGAACTTCTTGAAAAAATGGAGGTTGGGGAAGTCTCCAAAGATGAAATTAAAGAATTCGAGGAAAAGTTTTCTCAAATACAAGATGAAAATATAGAATTAAAGAAAAAAATAAATAAAAATAAAAACTTTAGGAATAAGAGGAAATTCACTGATGATTATTACCATGATATTGCACTTGATTTATTGAGTGTATATGGTAAGAGTTTTCTTGACAATATGGATAACATGCAGTTCTCAAAAATGGTAAAAGAAATAGTAAACGAATCATACGATGAGAATTACATCAATAATTTAGTAAATCATGGGATTTTTGATATTGATTCAAGGTTGACAGCTAAGGGTTTAAAGGAATTAAAATTAACCATAAAGTATCTTATGCATATATAAGTCCCCCTGGCCAACCAGAGGACAACGATTGATTACAGCATTGTGCTGTGTCATTTGTTGTCCTTTTTTTGTATTTCAAAATAAGAGGAGTGATTAGCATGTTAAATTGGGCGGATCGGTTAATTCATGAATATATTGGCGGGCGACAAGAATTAAGGAGACGTGCGGATCAATTAGATAGGGATAATCCGATGGAAATGAATGATTTGAAGCAATTCAACAGCATGATTGATTCCATGACTTATTCGCTTGAATGGATGACTACCGGAAGGCAACCAGGAACGTTTCGCGGGGTTGATGAAAAGGCTGTCTATCAGCGTAGGTCGTATGAAAATATTGATTTGATTCCGGATATTGAAATGCAATTGAGGGAAGGGAATGATATTAATAAAAAGCATTTGTTTATGACTAGGGAAGAGAAGGTTATTATGGCGGATATTCTGGCATCTTTTTCTTTACGAGAAAGACAATGCTATATATTGCACATGGCACAAGGTATGAGCTGGTCAAAGATTGCCGAAGAATTAGGCGTAAGCAAGAGTATGGTTCAACAGTCTATACGTCGAGCAAGGAAGAAAATTGACGAAAGAATAAAAGTTTCATGATATGCGGATGATGTGCAAAGTGACCATGGTGAGGGGAACCATTAAAGGAGGGGTGCGTTCGAGCGACAGAACCCCTCCTACAGCCCTTTACATACGAGTGAATATTTAGAGGATTTACACCTTATTTGGCGAATGATGTCAGTGAGGGGGGATTATAAAATTATGAAGTTATATAAAAAGGTTAAAGCTAGACTGCACTTGCTCAACTATAAAAGGAAGTCTTATGTGGAGCTTTCTTTTGACAAAAAAATACCCAGACTTAAATTACATGAGAAATACCGAAAACATGTAATTTGGACTTTGAGGTTTTTGACTCTATTAGGAATAATATCGAGTTTTTTATCTTTTATACCTATAATTGCAGGATTAATAACTTTAACACTTTTAGGGATTCAAACTTTTATCGAAAAAACTACATATCACTACAACAGTTTATACGTTCAGCCTTTGCCAGACTTCGAATACAAACCAGATGAATGGAGGGCCGTTGTTTATGGAGTGCCAACTGAGGAAAAAGTCCCTTTCTTGATAGGCCTCTGTTTTGAAACAGAAGAGTATGCAAATCAGATATTCTCGTTACTTAGAGCATATAATAATAACGAAAATGTTGATTCAGAAAATAACATATGTATTTCCTTAATAATAAAGAATGTTAGCAGCTATTATTTCTTAATTTACCCTAATGATGAGAAAGAAATTATAAAAAGTACTAGAGATCAAATAACTAGTGAAAATAAATTAGAGAAATATGGATTAGAGCATCAACAACTAGTAATGCAGTTAGTTGTTTGCAAAGAGTTCCCATACAAATCAAACACACTTACTAGATTTAGGGAGAATTATAGAGATGGTGAAAGTTATCAGTTATCCGCTTATATATTTGATGATGGAGAGTTACGCGAAATAAAAGAAATCGAACCTATTTATAAAGACACAATTAAAATAAAACGAAAAGAACTACTTGACAAAACGGATATAGAGTACTCTTATTTGAAAGTAGCGGACAAATTTTAGTCTGATAATTCGATGAGAACGGCATCCTCCGGGGTGCTTTTTATATACCTAAAAATAAAGGAGGCGGACGGTGATGTGAATTGTCTAAAAGAAATCCTAAACGGGATGAAGCATATGCAATCTGGAAGAAACACAAAGGTGAAATAACAAACAAAGCAATAGCAGAATTAGTAGATGCTCCAGCTAAAACAATCAGTGCCTGGAAAAGTCGGGATAAATGGACTGCATTCTTAAAGCCGAATGAGTGTAGTACTACAAAGAAAAAGCGTAGTACTACAACTAAGAAAGAGAAAAAAGAAGTCTTTGTGGAGTCGGATGATTTAACCGACAAGCAGAGGCTTTTTTGTATTTACTACATTAAGAGTTTTAATCAGACGATGGCGGCTATTAAGGCAGGGTATGCGAGGAACAGTGCTCACGTTGAAGGCAGTAGGCTGATAAGAATTCCTAAGGTTGCCGAGGAAATCAGAAGACTCAAAGGTGAGATGCAACAAGGTATCTTCATAGATGCGATGGACGTGCTCAATAAGTACATTCAAATAGCCTTTGCAGACATAACGGATTTCGTAGAGTTCGGCAGCGTAGAGAAGTCTGAAAGAAACCCTGAAACTGGTGCGGTGTTGCTTGATGACAACTTTAAGCCGATCACCTACAAACAAGGATTTGTGGACTTTAAACCGTCGGATGAAGTAGATGGAACGATTATCTCAGAGTTGAAACTTGGTCGTGATGGTGTCGTTGTTAAGTTAGCGGACAAGATGAAAGCCTTAGACATGTTGACCAAGTACTTCGATATGTTACCAGACCATTTCAAACGTCAACTAGAACAAGAAAAACTGAAAATTGCACATGCAAAAGCATTCGGAAACGAAGATCCCGAGCAATACGAAGATGACGGATTCAACGAAGCACTAGACGCAACAACCTCGGAGGTGTGGGGCGATGTCGAAAACCCAACCGAAGAAGATAGTTAAATACTTTTCATTCCTAACTGAAAAAAAGCAATTCAAGAAGAAACCTGCGCCATTCAAATTTAAACCGTTTTCCATTAAACAAAAGCAAGTCTTGACCTGGTGGCGTGAAGGTTCACCCGTTAAGGACATGGATGGCATCATTTGTGACGGTTCGGTTCGAGCAGGTAAGACGATTGTCATGTCCCTTTCTTACGTTATGTGGGCAATGGACACGTTCAAGGATGAAAACATGGGAATGGCTGGTAAAACGATTGGTTCATTCCGAAGAAACGTAATCACGCCGTTGAAGCGTATGTTAAAAGCGCGCGGATACAAAGTTAAGGACCATCGTTCGGAAAATATGCTGTCAATCTCACGTAACGGTGTAACTAACTACTTTTATGTGTTCGGTGGTAAAGATGAAGGTTCACAGGATCTTATCCAAGGGATTACGTTAGCCGGAATGCTATTCGATGAAGTTGCACTAATGCCGCAGTCATTTGTTAACCAGGCAACTGCTCGTTGTTCAGTAGACGGCTCAAAACTCTGGTTTAACTGTAACCCCGAGGGGCCTTATCACTGGTTTAAATTAGAATTCATAGACAAGTTGAAAGAAAAGAAACTTATTCAACTACATTTCACAATGGCAGATAACCTTTCATTATCCGAAAAAGTGAAGGATCGTTACCGTAGACTTTATTCGGGAATATTCTACAAGCGGTTCATCCTTGGGTTGTGGGTACTTGCAGAGGGTGTTATCTATGACATGTTCAATGAAAAAGAGCACGTTGTTCCTACAGTTGATAGACCCTATTCAAAGTATTATGTTGCGGTCGACTATGGAACTCAGAACCCTACTGTCTTCGGATTGTGGGGTCTTTATGCTGGCGTTTGGTACAAAGTCAAAGAACACCACCATAGCGGTCGTGGAGGTACACAAAGAACGGATAGTGAGTATAGTGCCGATTTGAAAGAATTCTTGGGTGGTATTAAAGCGAAAATAATCATCGACCCGTCAGCAGCTTCTTTCAAAGCTCAATTAAAAAGAGATCGATTTAATGTGATTGACGCAAACAATGATGTCATTAACGGTATCCGCAAAGTGGCAAGTTCATTGAAAAACGACAAAATAAAATATAACGATTGCTGCAAAGAGACGTTTCGAGAGTTCTCTTCATACATTTGGGACAAGAAAGCGTCCGATCGTGGTGAAGAGAAGCCTATCAAAACGAACGATCACCATATGGACAGTGACAGATACTTCGTCAATACGATTCTATTCGGTCACTTGAAAGCGAAAGTAAGTAGCAAATCGAAACTAGGATTGAGGTGATAACGTGGCAATTATTCGTGATAGAGAATTAATAGAGGGTGGCATTCCAGTAGAGCTGATTGCCAGTTGCATCAAAGAGCACCAGAAGGATATTGAACGGCTGAACCGACTGGATGACTACTACCTAGGTAAACACGCCATATTAGACCGTGAATCAGACGAGGATAAAGGGTTGCCCAACAATAGATTGGTAGCAAATCACGCTAAATACATTACGGACATCTCATCCGGTTATGTGTTCGGTAATCCAATCCAGTATGAAGGTAAACAAATAGATGCAATCACAGAAGCTTACAAATCGATTGATATTGTTTCACATGATTCGGAGTTGTCGAAAGACTTGTCAGTGTTTGGTAGAGGACTTGAATTATATTTCATGAGCAGCGACGAGGTTCCGATTCCTAAAGTGGCCGTAATTGATCCGCGTCAAATCTTTTTGGTTGTCGATGACACGGTTGAATATAAGTCTATGTTCGGCGTTCACTATTACGAGAAAAGGGACATCGATAACAAAGTGATTGGCTACAATGTCAACGTTTACGATGAAACGCAAGTGTTTAAGTATTTCATCAAAGAAGTTGACGGTGAGGATTATGAAACTATTGACCAAGAATCTCACTATTACGGGGCTGTTCCGGTTACTGAGTTCTCGAATAACGAAGAGCAACAGGGCGACTATGAGCAACAGATTAGCTTAATCGATGCATATAACGTCTTGCAATCGGATCGAGTGAATGATAAAGAACAGTTGGTGGATGCCATTCTTAAAGTTGTCGGCATGTCCTTTGGGGATGACGAAGAAGAGGCGTCCAAAACTGCAAGGATGTTGAAAAAGCATAAGATATTAGAATTGCCGGAAGCGGGAGCGGATGCTTCCTGGCTTGTTAAGGGTTTGAACGAAACAGAAGTAGAAGTATTGAAGGATGCAATCAAGTCTGATATCCATGAGTTTTCAATGGTCCCGAATCTAACTGACGAGAACTTTGCGGCTCAATCTTCCGGAGTGGCCATGAAATATAAGTTGCTCGGATTAGAGCAGTTAGCAGTCATCAAGGAGCGTTATTATATCCAAGGACTTCGAGAACGCCTTAAGTTGTTTGCAAACATTCTCGGCGTTAAAGGTAAAGCGGTTGATGTTGATGATGTAGTTATCACGATGACTCGCAATCTTCCCGAAAACGAAATGACGGTACAGGAACTTGTGTCGTTAAGAGACTTCGCAAGCGATGAAACTCTATTAGCTCAAATTCCATTTATCGAAGATCCAGCGGGAGAAATTAAAAAGGTTAAAGTACAACTGGAAGAAGCAATTACACGTAATCAAAAAGCGTTCGGCTTTCCGATGGATTCACCCGAGGACGTGACAGGCGATGAAGAAGAGGAGTAACGCTTATTGGGACAAACGGTCATTGCAACGAATGACTGAGTATCACCGAGGTGCTGATGCTACTGTTCGAACGGTTACCACTGCTTATGATAAAGCAACTAAGGATATAACAGCAGAAGCCGATAAGATATTCGGTAAGTTTGCTAAGGATGGGAATCTATCTGCTGAAGAAGCACGAAAGATATTGAACGAGCCGATTTCAAAAGCTGAATGGCTCTCAATTAAATCTAAAGCGAACAGAATTAAAGACCCAGCCATAAAACGACAACTGATGAATCGATTGAATGCACCGGCTTATAGTGCCCGTATTACTCGTTTAGAGGCGTTGAAGGAAAACACCTATATTCAGTCCAAGATTATCGCAGATGCCGAGATTACAGCTACTACGACTGGTTACATCAATACAATCGATGATGCCTACTATCGGACGATGTTCGACGTTCAGCAGGGATTAGGAGTTGGCTTTGACTTCTCTCCTATGCCGACGAGTAGAGTCGAAGCGATTTTGAAAGATCCTTGGGCAGGTAAACAGTTTTCATCAAGAATCTGGGATAACACGGATGTACTGGCGTCGCAGGTCAATGACGTGATTACCGCAGGTTTCGAAAGTGGTGCCGGAACTGCTCAAATGAGCAAAGAACTGGCTGAACGAATGAACGTAGGCAAATATGCAGCTAATCGTCTAGTCCGCACAGAAACAACCTACATGGCTAATGCGGCCGAGATGGAGTCTTATGAAGAAGCTGAAATTGATGAATACGCATTCCTTGCAACCCTGGATAAAAAGACATCTAAAAAGTGTCGGGACCTCGATTTGAAAGTGTTTTCCGTTAAAGATGCAAAGCCGGGCGTGAACATGCCTCCGATGCATCCGTTTTGTCGTTCAACAACTATCGCGCACTTTGGTGATGGATCTCTTGCGAACATCCAGCGTCGAGCCCGTGACCCGGTCACAGGGAAGAATGAACTTATTCCGGCAGGTACCAATTATAACAAATGGCGCGAAGGTCTGAACGAGAAGCACGGAAAAGACAGGATTGATAGCATTCAGAAACAGATTCAGAATAAGGCTGCCGATAAGAAACAATTTAATCAGTTCAAGGGAGTCTTGGGGAAAGATGCGCCGAAGTCATTCGCTGCATTCCAAGATTTGAAATATAGCAATGCTGAAAACTGGGCGTCTATGAAGTTGGATAAGAGAAGGAAAAGTAAAAAAACAACGTAGTGAAGCACTTTAAACCTTTACTGGTGGGAGTGCTTTTTATATTCCCAAAGGAAATGCGGAGGGGGAAATATGCGAACGAGCCTAAAATCCACATACATTATTATGATGAGAGGAAGTGAAGAAGATGCTCTGGTACATTAAACAGCTATTACCACTGACTTACAGAACGAAATACACAGAAAATGGTAAAAAGCATTTCACGGTATGGAAAATGTGGTTCGGACGTTGCTATTCTATTGATGATTACATTATTGAATAGAGAGGAAGTGGTCCTATCTCGGTTCGCTACTCCGTCATGTAGCCAAGGAATCTAGGGGGGGTAACATGAAATATAAAGTGATGGTCGCAAATGGTGACAGGTTGATAGATAAGTTTATTGACGAGGTGCACAAAGTCATCGAAGGTGACAACGTGTACTTTTTCTACGACAACTCAATGAGAGTTATCTTTTCTGCGCCGTTCGATTCCGTTGTTTTCATATCACTCGCTTAAGTCGCTGATTGAGCGGCTATTTATTTTGTCCAAAACGTGCCTACGACATTAAAAGACGCATGGATAAAGCCGACGGGCGTTAAACGGTGGAGGTAATTATGAAACTTATTATGTTATTAATGTCATTTATCAAGTCGTTATTTACGTTACAAAAGCCTGTTGTTGAAAGCTCTAATTTACCTTTGCGATTGAACCTACAATTCTTTGCTGACCCAACGGATCCACCGACAGACCCTGTAGATCCACCTGCTGACCCAGTAGATTCTCCTGCCAAGATTGAGTTCACAACTGAACAACAAACTGAATTAGACCGCATCCTAGGTGATCGGTTAGGTAAAGCGCAAGCGAAGTGGGAGAAAGAGTTCAACACTAAACTTAAAGACGCTAAAACAGAAGCTGAAAAACTCGCAACTATGAATGCCGTACAGAAAGCCGACTACGAACGTCAACAACAGGAATTGAAGCTTACAGACCGAGAAGCCGACATTACCCGTCGTGAACTTCGTGCATCTGCACTTGAAACGCTTGCAGAAAAAGGCCTCCCAAAGCAACTTGCTGAAATCTTGGTATTTACTGATGCTGATTCGACCAGTGCGAGTCTTGACGCGGTAGAAAAGGCGTTCCGTGAATCAGTTGAAGCGGGCGTGAACGAACGACTACGAGGCGACAAAGCTCCTGGTGGCGGTGGTAAAAGTGGAGCAGAAACAAGTGTCGGTGCAAACTTCGCCAAATCACTGAATGAAAAAAGTAAACCAGTTGCAACAACATTATGGGGTTAAGAGAGGAGAATTTTAATGTACGTATCAAAAAAAGAAACAGCAGAACAGATTAACTTCCTAGCAAGTGCACGTTTTCAATCGTTTACTACTCAGGTGGAACAAACAGGGGTAACCGCTGATGCGAATGGCCGTAAAGTTGTGTTGGCTGGAACTATTCTCCCAGCGAATGATGCAACAGCCGAAGGTATCTTATTGACTGACGTGGATGTGACGAACGGACCGCAAGCCGGACCGTTGCTCGTTGAAGCTTATATCCTTGAAGCACGTCTTCCTGTTGCACCGTCTGCAGAAGCGAAAACAGCACTAAAAGAAATCAAATTTAGATAAAATAACAAACAGAAAAGAGGAAACAACATATGCCGAACGTATTGGATTTATTTAATCAGAGAGAGGTATTGAACTACCTTCAGAACCGTGAATATGCACCACTTCTCGGAGCAGCTTTATTCCCCGAAGTGAAGAAGCAATCGCTAGAATTTGACCTAATCAAAGGTGCGGGTCGTACGCCAGTAATAGCATCTGTCCATTCATTTGACACAGAGTCGGAAATTGGATCACGTGAAGCAAGCGAAATGGCGTTAGAAGCTGCACTTATTAAACGTAAAATGCAGTTAACAGAAAAGGAAATCATCGCTTTAGAAAGTCCACGTAATGCGGCAGAACAGCAATATCTAATGCAAAACGTGTACAACGACGTGGACACATTAGTGAGAGGCGTCAATGCGCGAGTCGAACAGATGCGTATGGAAGTTTTGGCGAAAGGAACGTTAACTCTTGCGGAGAACGGCCTGAGTGCTGTCCTTGATTATGGTGTTCCCACCGAAAACAAAGAAGCATTATCCGGGGTAAATCTCTGGACGGACCCGACATCAAGTCCAATCGAAGATATGATTCGATGGGCGAATTCTTTATCCGCTACACCTACTAGAGCGCTAACATCTAATATCGTGTTAGCTTCATTACTAACGAACCCTAATGTAAAATCGGCGCTTTATGGTAAAGATTCAGGTCGAATTGTATCAATAGGGGAATTGAACACATTCTTAGAAAGTCTTCAACTACCAAGGTTGGCTTCTTACGATGCTAAATTCCGTAAACAGGCTGCTAACGGAACATACACAACTCACCGTTATTTCCCGGAGAATGCATTTGTTATGTTCGGTGATGGTGCTCTTGGTGAAACGTTATTCGGTCCGACTGCGGAAGAAATTCGCTTAACTCGTGATCCGTCTATTGAAACTAGCAAAATCGGAAACGTGCTTGCGATGGTCTACGAGGAAAACGTTGACCCGGTATCTACTTGGACGAAAGCAGTAGCAACAGCAATTCCGTCATTCCCAGCGGCGGACGAAGTATTCCAAGCTCAACCAATTGCGTAAAGGAGAGAAAATTCATGAAAATAGTACAAGTTAAAGATATCCCGGTGCGATACGAGAGCATTACGTATCAGCCGGGTTCTTCTTTTGAAATGGAAGAAAAGTATGTTAATGAATCACTCGTTATTGTTACTGGTGACGTGGAGGTTATTCAGAAGACAATCGAAGAAATGACAATCGCTGAACTTAAAGATTATGCAGCATCACATGAAATCGACCTTGGCGATGCTAAAAAGCGTGATGAAATATTGGAAGCTATCCAGATTCATGAGTTACAAGAAGATAATCAAAAACAAGAGGGCGACGAATAATCGCTCTCTTTTTCACGGAGGTGAAGACGTGTCTGTGATGCAATTAAAGAAATTAAAAATTCAGCTAGATATCAATGATCTTGAGCGGGATGACCTCTTGCAATTAATGTTAGAGGATGTTGAAGCTGATTTACTTACTCTGACGAATCGAACTAAGCTACCACCGTCGTTGGAATCGATTCAACGGCAGATAGTGATCATCCAATACAACAAGCAAGGTGTAGAGGGGCAGTCATCTCACTCAGAGGGCGGAATTAGTCGCTCCTTCGAAGACTTACCGCAATCATTACAAAGCGCCATCAATCAAAAACGTTTAGCTAAGTTGGTACGCTATGCGACTTAAACAAAGTGATTTGAAACCATACACCGTTAAACGTCGAATCATCGTTACAGAACCGGACGGAACGACTTCCGAGGAAATGGATCCAGTTGGACATGTAATCCGTGCTAACGTCCAACCCGCGGGCGGTAGAACCTTGATAGAAATGTACGGTGAACGCCTAGCGTACATGCTTACCGCTTATGTTGAGACTAACACCGACATCTTAGAATCGGATGGGGCATGTATCTACGTTAAACCTAATGCGACACCAGATTATAAGGTGATCGCTATTAGACGATGGAATACTCATTACGTCGTAGATTTTGAGAAGGTGAGAACATGAGTCAAATCAAGGGTTTAGACGGCCTTATGAAGAAGCTTGACCAACTCGGCGGTAACAGTCACAAGTCGCTTAAAGTCGGGATAAGGAAAGCTAATAAGATGGTACAGGGTGAAGCGAAACTGCTTGCGCCCGTTGGTGATAGCGGCTTATTACGGAATAGTATCGAGGAGAAAACCGAAGAAAAAAACGGGGTCATCACCGGTAAGGTTTCCACTAACATTTATTATGGTCCTTATGTCGAGTTCGGGACAGGTCAACGAGGCGAAGAGTCACCATCCCCACCTAAATCACCCGAGAACTTAAACTACCGTCAAGATTGGGCAGGGATGGATGCTCAACCTTTTCTTTATCCGGCACTTAAGAACAATAAAGATAAGGTGCTAGATACAGTGAAAGAACAATTGAAAAAGGACATTCAGAAAATGGGTGGTTCATAATGTACGATGTTAAACCGGAAATCTTTTCATTGCTATCGTCCATTCCGGGCGTAACTGCATCAGACCAATTTCCGACCGGCCCAAAACAAACTCCACACATAACATTCAAGGAAGCCGACAACTCAAATTATCGTAAGATACGTACTGAAATCCAAACGGAAATCACCATCTTGATTGATGTTTGGCATACGAAATCAACTGGTGCAATTGCCAAAAAAGTTGACGAGAAAATGAGTAACATCGGTTTTCTTCGTCAGTTTGCAACCGATCTAAATGATCCTAGTGGCATGAAACGTAAAACAATGCGTTATCGCGGTATTGTCGACAAACGAACGAATCTAGTACACCAATAAAGGAGAGTGACTATAAATGGCAGGATTATTAACGAAAGACACAACACTGAGCTACAAAGCTAGCGGTTCAACCTTCGAGGTGCTTGAACACCTTATGGAAGTACCCGAAATGGGTGGAGATCCCGAGAAGGTAGAGGTTACCACTTTATCCGATTCCGTTAAAAAGTATATAAACGGTGTTAAAGACCTGGGCGATCTTACGTTTAAGTTTTTGTATGATAACGAAACGGCAGACAGCAACTATCGTGTATTGAAGGGATTACAGGATGCAGACAAACCCGTTGAATTCAAACTTGAGTATCCGGACGGTACAGGTCATGAATTCAGCTCTTATGTCAACGTGAAAATGGATGCAGCTGCTGTCAATGCAGCAATGACGTTCTCGGTCGGAATGAGCTTACAAAGTGATATAGAAGTGACGAATCCAACGACTTAATCCATCTTTTACAACTTAATAAATAAACAAAAAAGCGTTCTCGATCCGAGGACGCTTTTTATTATGGGAGGAAACCAATTATGAGATATACAACATTTACGGTCGGCACAAAAGATTTCAAAATGAGAATAACAGCAAGTGGAATTATTGAATTAGAAAAGAAATTAGGTGGTCGAAATCCCCTATCAATCCTTATGGCAATCGAAGGTGGAGATTTACCATCTGTCAGTAGTGTATTGCTTATCCTTCATGCAGCGATGCAGAAATTTCACCACGGCACAAAGTTCGATGACGTATTAAGCCTTTATGACGAATACACAGAAGATGGAAACTCCTACATTGACCTAATGCCTGTGCTCATGGACGTGTTTAAGGTATCTGGTTTTTTCAACGGGGCGGCTCAGGGAGCGAAGACACCGGCGAGCCAGTAAAAAACCTAACGGAACTATTCGAGAAACTGTATCCAATCGCTTGTGAAAGTGGTGTGGATCCAGTTTCTTTTTGGGATATGACTTATGCGGAAATATCAGCAACGATGACAGCTTACAGCAAGCAACAAGAGGTTGATATGCGCATTCAGTCAATTATTGCGTACCGACAAGCTGATCAAATCGCATCACTCGTCGGCATCATGATGGGAAATAAGCAAGCTCCTATGGCAATACACGAAGCTTACCCTGGCATATTCCCGGAATTAGAACAAAAAGCAGAACAAGAAAATATGCAACAACAAAAGTGGCAAATTATGAAATCTCGAATCGAAGCATATGCAGCCGAAAAGCGGAAGCGAGGTGAACGTCTTGGCAATCACGCTGGAAGAACTCCAGATACTGATAACGTCGGAAACATCTGATTTACGAAGAGAATTAGATCGAGTTAAACAGGAATTAGGTAAAATGAATAGTGCGGTTAAAAGCTCTACTGATGGCATGAAAAAAGCGTTTAAAGCAGTAGCGGTAGCGATAGCTGCACTTGGTATCGGTAAACACGTGAAGAATGCCGTTATGGCGGCTAGCGAGTTAGAAAGCGCCTTTCTCGGGCTACAATCCATCATGGAGGGGCAAGGGCGTTCATTCGGGAAAGCCAAAGGATTTATCAACGATTATATCAGTGATGGTCTTGTACCCCTTACAGATGCGGTTATGGCATACAAAAACCTAGCGGCTCGGGGATATAACGATGACCAAATTGAACAAACGATGGAGAGACTGAAGGACTCGGCAGCATTCGGACGCCAAGCGGGTTTAACGCTAGGCGGGGCGGTCGCAACGGCAACTGAGGGTTTAAAAAACGAAAACTCTGTTCTAGTCGACAATGCTGGTGTAACTCGTAACGTCGCGAAGATGTGGGAGGATTACGCAACTACCATCGGAAAAACCGCTAAGAATCTATCGGATCAAGAGAAGATTCAAGCCGAAGTTAACGGCATCATGAACGAGACTCGTTTTCAAATTGGGGATGCGGCAAAATATGCGGACACATACGCTGGGAGACTAGCACTTTTAAGTAAAACGCTAGGAGATATCCAGGTCAATATCGGTCAAGCGTTTATGCCGATTGCAAACTTTGTCATCCCTGTTCTCCAAAAACTAGCGGGTTGGCTTGTTAAGGTAACGGCTTATTTCAAGTATTTCATGCAGGCCTTTTTTGGTGTTTCCAAATCACAGAAACAATCGAATGTAGCTGCGGGTGGTGGTGCAGTGGCACAGGATTCATTTGGAATAGCTGCTGAAAACGCCGGGAAGAAAGCTGAGAAGTCTGGCAAGAAGGTCAAAAAGGCAGCAGAAGAAGCTAAGCGGTCAGTAGCCGGATTCGATGAAATCAATACACTATCTGAGCCGTCGAAAGATTCTGATTCAGATTCTAGTGGAGGGTCCGGTGCGGATGGTGGCGGGATTGGTGGAATGGATGACTTAGGTATGCTAGATTTTGAAATGCCTGAAATCGATACCGAAGCAATCCCCGCTCAAATCCAAGCGATGGCCGATAAAGTAAAAGGGATATTTTCCGAAATGGGCGAAGGTGCGAAAGGCATAGGGTTGATTTTCGCCGGCGCTTTCAGTGGAATAGGTCCGGCACTTCAACCTCTATACGATGCAATAGAGCCTATTAAAGTAGCTTTTGCAGATATCGGAAAGACTTTCATTCAACTGGTAGAAGATTATTTAAAGCCGATGGCCGGCTACATCCTAACAGATTTCATCCCTAGTATTGTTATCGGATTCGTAAAAGACTTCGCCCCGGTACTCGCGAATGTTGCAGTTTGGAGTATTGAACTACTTGCAAAAACTTTCAAGAATACCACAGATATGATGGTCAGTTTATGGAATGGTACTTGGTTACCTTCGTTGGAGCGTATAAAGAAAGCGTGGGTAGATGCCAATACCTCTGTAGCAAAGTCGTTACAGAATTTATTGGATGGGACAATAAAACCTTTAGTAGATTATCTTTTAAATAGTTTTATTCTTCCTATCGCAAAAAGAATTCAAGAAGTATTAGTGCCAATCTTTACAGATATTTTGGTATTTGCTTTTAAAGAGACAGCCAAGACTTTTGAGTGGTTAGCCAATCTGATTAATGACATATACAAAACGGTGATCGAACCAGTATTTGACTTACTTAAAAAAATCGTACTTGACACTTTGCAAATCGTCCAGGATCTCTGGAAAAAACATGGACAAACTCTCCTTGATAACCTCTCTGGATTGTTCGACGGAATCAGGGACCTGTTTCAATTACTCTGGGACAAGATACTAGATCCGATTATTACGCCGTTTTTAGAAATGTTCACATGGCTATGGGATAAGCACTTAAAAGGACTTGTCGAAGAGGTCGGTACTTTTATCATGAAACTCGTAAATGGAGCGTTAGAAATATTAAATAAATTCATCTTGCCGATTGTGAATTATCTGATTGAGAAATTAAGCCCCACATTCACCCGGGTGTTCCAATTCATAGCTGACGTGGTAGGTTCTGCGGTAGGAATGATTGCGGGATATATCCAAGGTACTCTCAAGGTTATGGGCGGGCTAATTGATTACATTGTTGGCGTATTTACTGGAAACTGGACGAAGGCTTGGGAAGGAATCCGAGATGTATTTAAGGGCATTGTAGAAATGATTTCTAGCATCTTTAAAGGAGTACTGAATATTACTATTGACATTATCAACTTCGCTGTTAAATCGGTACTAGACGGGATAAACACAATGATTCAGGGTGCAATCAAATTAATAAATGCGATTCCCGGCGTAGACATACAAATTTCACCAATTTCAGTTCCTAGAATCCCTAAACTTGCACGTGGAGGTATCGTGGATGGTGCTACCAACTTTGGTAATTACATTGCGGGTGAAGCGGGGAAAGAAATGGTCATACCGCTTGAAAATACACCGTTCGTGGACAAGTTAGCGAGTGCTCTAGGTACTGCAGTTATGGCAGCTATGCAAATGGGCGGGGCTAATCAACAAACGAGTGGCGATGGCGGGGATGTCATTCTTAATCTCGACGGGACAACACTTGCCCGTGTTCTTAATCCTTATTTAGGACAAGAGAATCAACGTATCGGCTCAGCGATTATTCAACCAATCTAAAGGAGTGAGGACTCATGATTAAAGTAGACGGTCGGGAGATACCCACTCCTTCCGATTATTCAGTGGGTATTCAAGACATCTCAAAAGCTGAACGGAATGCTAACGGAACAATGATTATCGAACGAATAACAACGAAAAGAAAGCTTGAACTGACTTGGAATTACCTCAGTAAAGAGGATTTAAGCAGGGTAATGAGTGCTGTCAGTCCAGTGTTTTTTCAAGTGGAATACTTAGATCCACAAACGAATTCTAAAAAAACAGGAACATTTTACTCCGGCGACAGAAATGCCGGCGCATTGGATTGTATTAATGGAACAATCCGATGGAAAAACATCAAATTTAGCGTGATTGAAAGGTAGGTGACGTAGATTGATTGAGGTAAGTCCTGAGTTTAAGCAAGCAGTCTATTCACCTATCCGTAAGACGGCCGCAAAAGTAAGCTTTGAAATCCTAGACAATGAAGCGTATGAGGATAATACGAGCGTCGTTTCCTCTGAAGCTGAAATCAGCCGCAAGGATCAACTGACCAACAAAATCCGTAGCATGTCCCACAAATACGCAACATTCGAGCAGGACTATTTCAAGCTTGACGGTAGCTTTCGCATACCTCCACGTCCGGAAGAGGATGACAACGAACTCGGGTGGTGGAGTGACGAGTTGTGCGGTGCGGATGGAATATTCGCTGTTCCTCAGACCGCAGAATTCACTTTTCTCGAAGAACATAATTCGATGGGGTTAACGATTCACTTTGATGAGAAAACAAAGGAATATGCTTCCGATTTTGATATTGATGTATACGACTTGAATAACTCTCTTATCGCTCATACATCGGTTGTAAACAACACTCGAACTACTTACGTATGGATCCACGGCTTAGACAATTACGGAAAAATCGTTGTCACTATAAAAAAGTGGGCCATGCCTTTCAGACGTGCTCGTATCGTTGAAATAGATTTCGGCATCATCAAGGAATATGAAGGTGACAAGCTTATTAAGGTAAATCTTATCGAGCAGATGAACGTGGTAGGCGACACTCTTCCAGCCAATGAAATTAAATTCACCATAGACAATTCGAGCCGTGAGTTTAATATTCTCAATCCAGACGGTTTTTATCGTTTCCTAAAAGATCGTCAAGAATTAAGTCTATCCATCGGTGTTGAAATCTCAGATGATGACTTCGAGTATATCAATATCGAAAAGTACTTTTTGACGGATTGGCAGAGTGATGAAGGTGCTCTGACATCTACGTTTACCGCTCGGAATATCCTTGAACTGTTAGAACAGAAGGAATACGAATTGTCCGCATCAGGAACGCTCTACGACTTGGCTGAGGACGTTCTAATCCGTTCGGGTGTGGTTGGTTACGAGATCGACGATGGATTGAAGGATATTCCGACAACTGGATTCCCTGAGAAATTAAAAGCGCGCAAAGCCTTACAATGCATCGGTATCGCAAGTAAAAGCGCGGTATATCAAGACCGTGAAGGCGTGTTAGTGATCAAGCAATTCGCGTTACTTGACGAAAGCACAAGCTATATCCACTTCGCAGGTCCTGATATGTTTTCGGGAATGGTAACTCCGATGGTTGACCCTGGGTGGGATATGAAAAATATCACGTTTGAAAATGTATATAAAGAGCCCCAAATCAAACTGGATAAGTTAGTCCATTCGCTTATCATGACCGTCTACGCTGATGGTGAAAAAGTTGAACACGTATTTACGAATGACGGCGTAAAAGAGGGCTCAGTGCTTAAATGTGACAATCCTCTTATTCAGTCAGTTGAACATGCCGAGGAAATTGCCCAATGGATTTTAGATGAAAGCAACTTGCGGGCGTTGTACTCCATTAACTGGCGTCAAAACCCTGCTTTGGAGTGCGGTGATATTGTCCTGGTTGAGGATAGCTTCGGCATGAAAAAACAATCCAGAATCACGAAACAAGAATACGAATTTACAGGTTATCTTAACGGCAAGACGGAAACAAAAGGTGGTGTGTAGCATTGCTTGCTTTTTGCGGTGTGCAAGATGCTATTTGCGGCGAAGCACACCTTGAAATATCCTATCGAATAAAAACACCGTCAGTCGAAAGTATTTCATTAACTCCTAATCCAGTGAATCAAAATGCCGCATTCATAGTCTCCGTAGTTGCGGCCGAAATAGAAATATTTTTACCGCCTAAATTTGTTTATTGCGGTACTTTTAGCAGTGGACAAGAAGCGATGTAAAGGAGGGGAACACATTGGCCATAGAAAAGGTCAGGGTTAAAATAAATGGCGTATACCATGATTTAACCTATAATAGCACCTCGAAAAAGTATGAAAAGACAATAACAGCACCAAACGTTACTTCTTACAACGTGAACGCTGGACATTATTATCCGGTCGAAGTCGAAGCTACTAATACAGCAGGCACCCAAACGACTGTTACCGATTTATCACCAACAATCGGCAACTCTTTAAAGTTGCTAGTTAAAGAGAAAATCAAACCAACGATTAACGTAACGACACCGGGAGCCGGTGCATTTATTTCCAACTCTAGGCAACCGATTGTATTCCAATTGCGAGATGAGGCAAACGGTTCAGGCGTAGATATCACGAAACTAGCGCTTAAAATCGACGGCGGAACGACAATTACCAACGTATCCGCGGGCATGGTTTGTACGCTTGTTTCAAATGGATATGATTGCACGTACACTCCACCTACGGCTTTATCAGACGGAGCTCATACGGTAACAATCAATCTATCCGACTTTGATGGTAATGCTGCTACTCAATCAAGCAGGACCTACACGGTTGATACGATTCCACCAACGCTAAATATCACAAATCCGAGCAACAACTTTATTACAAATAGCGCGGCTCTCGTGTTACAAGGCTCAACGAACGACGCTACTTCAACACCTGTTACCGTTGCAATTAAATTGAATAACGTAGATCAAGGAGCAGTTCCCGTTACGAGCGGTAGCTTCAGTAAATCATTAACCTTGAAATCTGGTGCTAACGCAATCATTGTTACCGCAACGGATGCCGCAGGACAAGTCACGACAGTAACAATTAACGGTACTCTCGATACTTCCACACCTGTTATTAGTACCGTATCGATTACACCGAATCCAGTCGATGCAGGGGCTACGATGATTATCTCTGTGGATGTGAGCGGTTAATGAATGAACAAATATCGATTCAACTTTCGTCGGGTATAAGCTACGTATACGGCACTGTAAACGGGGTAGAGGCTTCCTTTAATTTATCTGCCCCAGGTATTTGGTCAGCGGTTGTCGAGAAATCGGATGATGGCATTTATGTTGTGCTGATTACGGCGTATAACAACGCAGGCACTCCAACTACTATTAATAAGATCGTATACTCTCATGTAGGTTGGCTTGAGCCTAAATTAGATTGGGATTCAAACGATTATTACAATTTCGGAGATTTAAACCGAGTCGAAAACAATACGATTTTTGTAGTTGAAATGATTTCAGCTTTTGATATCCCTCCAATTATTGATTCGGATGTATCCAGGGACTTGAAATCAATCGAATTCGCTGACGGACTAAACAGGGTAGAGAGCAATGTGAGTCTACTAAAACAACGTTACACGCCTTTCGGTTGGATTGAAAATAAGCTTGATTGGGAATCGAATCAACCATTTAATTACGATGATGCAGCACGGCTAGAGAAAAACTTAGCCTTGTTGCATTTTTATTATCGAGGAAATATTGATAATTTCAGGCACTGTGGTATGTACACGTGCGGAGAGGAAGTGATTTAATATGGCTTACACGCCAACAGATTGGAAAAACAGGGAAGTAGAAAAACCGCGAACATTTCAGTTGCAAAATAATCCAGATGCAACGGTCACGCTGATTCCCAAAGAAGGAAACGTCATTGAGCCTGGAACTCCAATCATTGCCGATGTGATGAATAAAATGGAATTAGGCATTGCACAAGCCCATGAATTAGCTGGCGGAGTTGAGGAATTAGAAGGTGTAGTTACGACGCATTTGGCGGAAGATGCGATAGATGCTCATAACGCAAAAAACATATCAATAATTGATTCTACCAATAAGTTCACTGCCACCGATGTTGAAGGTGCATTAAGTGAGCTTTTTCTATTTGCCAGTGATGGGAAGACAGCGGTAGCAAGTGCGATTACTGCAAAAGGTGTAGCGGCAAGCCCTTCCGATGCATTTCCGACATTGGCTACGAAAATTGGGCAAATTATTACTGAACCAGTAAGTGCCACCGGGACGGCAAACACTGGTTCAGTGAGTATACTCACTGTTTCAGGATTAAGCTTCCAACCTAGTAGAATTGAAATTCGCTACACATCAGATCCGTATAAACTTTTCACGCTTTATGATATAGGATTTTCTACAACAAAAACTGTGTTTTGCAATACAACAGAAGGAGTTGCAGGTGAAGCCACAATAAGTACGTACGCTGGTTACGTTAATAGTTCCGGATTCAAACTACCATTTCTTAATGGTACAGCGTTTCCAGGACAGGGAAGTAATTATCCCGTAACTTGGAAGGCAATTAAATAAGGGGGGTGGTAGCGTTGCAAATCGGAAAAAGAATTTACTTTGATGTTTTTACGGGAAACGTAATTGTTGATACAGGAGAACGACAAGGTGCAGTTTTCGAAACAACTTTAGCGCAAGATGTAATTATTTATACAGAATTAACCGAACGCAACCCGGAAATGTTTGGCGTACTCGAATTACCATTCGGAGCATATGCACAGGATTTTGCGGAGAGTAACGGATATCGTGTGAATGTAGAAACGAAAACATTAGAGTTTAGTTATCCCGACCCGAACGAACCGGAAGAACCACAACCGTATCAAGTGCCGTTGAGTATTGAGGTTGAGCAATTAAAGGTTGATTTAGGCAATGCGAAAACTCAATCTACACAAACAGACACGGTATTAATGGAGTTTATGAACTACTACTTTGAAAATGGAGGAATGTAAAATGGCAGTATTAGGATTTAGAACATCAAATTATGCGGTATGTATTTACGTCCACGGTACACAAAGAATTGCGAACATCCCGAGCGAGTACCACGAACCCGTGAAGCAGTATGCAGCAGAAAAGTATACAATTGAGTATTACGCAACGGATGATAACCGAACGAAACAATTAGATACGGCATTAGTGCATGGGTTTATTACAGCAGTTGAATATGATGAAACTATCGAGTATATGAATCCGCCACTTAGAAGATAATGGCGCTCTTGGAAGATTATGTGTCGTAACACTAACACCCGTTGAGGTGTATTTTTTATGACTTAAAAGGACTTCACTCTCTTTTGTCGAAAGATGATGAATGAGAGGGGAGATTTAAATGTCAGTAACTAAAAGAGTTGGATTTAACTTTTTCAAGCCCTATACAAAAGTTGAAGGCGAAGACCCAATAGTAATTAATTTGGCTAGACTTTTTGAAGAAGTTCGAAAAAGATATTTAGAGGCTAGAACAGAAGGTTTAGACCAAGAATATAAACATGTGTATAGGTTTAACGATGAACCCGCAAGGCTAGCTAACGTCAGTATTGACTATGATACACAGTTTTATCACTTGGTTTTTGAAAGACTAGATTATGTTCTTCCGAATAGGACTACTTTACACGGAGAATCAAAAGCTGTTGAACTAGAGGATGATGAATATATTGGGCATGATGTCAGTGTGTTATACGATCCAGAGAATCATATACTAATGATACAAAGAAACCGTTCATCCTTAGGTCCGACCGCTATAGAAGGCTGTTTAAGAACTTTACTTCAACAGTTTGAAGTAGCCGATTCATTTGAAATGGCATTAATTACCGATAACTCCGCAAAAAGAAGAGCTTTAAATCAAAGTTCTTATAGGAAAATACAATTGAAAGTAACCGGATCAAAAGCAGATGGTATAATTGAAAGATTGTGGGGTAAAGCACCGTCAGGCTTAGATGTTGTGGAAATTTCATTGAGTTCAGGATTGAAGAAAGTTGATGAAATCGACAATGAATTTTCTAAGGAGATATTAGAGGAGTTCGTTAATGATGATGAAGTTACCTCGTTAAGAATAAGGTCAAGAGAAGATGATGAGTCAACAGTAGAGGCTATAGATTTAATAGATCATAAGTTTCAATGTTTTGCAGGGTTTAAAATTGATGATGATAGACAAATAAATCCAATTAGTGTATTTGATAGAATGGTCTACTTATATTCAAACGAAGAGAACGGAATGAGAAATAAGATTTTAAGGGTGTGAAACGAATGAACTTCTCGTATAAATACTTATTTATTACGATTTTAGTTTCATTGTTATCCGGTATTTTTTCTTATTTTTATTTACCTTTGCATAAAATCACAGGAATTGAAAAAGCTTTAGAAGGAATATTGCTTTTATCATCAATTAGTTTAGGTTTTTACGGTGCCTGCTTAAGTGTGTTTGCATCAATTTTCAATACTCCTGTAGTAAAGGAACTTATGAATGATAAAGAATATAGAAAGGAATTTTTAGTTGTTGCTAGCGCTTCTTTAATAAGTGGTTTTCTAACGGTATCAGCAACAATTGTATACCAGGTCATGATGGCTAATGAGACTCTTGGAAACAGTGTTTTAAGAATAACGAATTCTTTTTGGATAGCTATTACTTTACTTTTCTTATCATTCAATTTGTTGTTTGTTTTAGTCTCTTTTCTCATATTCTTCTCAAATACTGAAGAAGCGGAATCACCAAATGTGCATAATGGTGAAGTAAATGGTGGTTAGAACTAGATAAGAAGCATGAAGCATATAAAAGATATTTGGTTCAAGGAGAACGTCCAAATCGGGCGTTCTTTTTATTTATCAAAAAACAGGAGGTTGCGATGACTAACAACTTAGACACTATGCCAATTTGGCAGAATCATGAAAACCGAATAACAATGTTAGAAGTCACAATTACAGGCATATCAACAAAAATGGATAAAGTTGAAGAGGCCATTAAAGAAGGAAACAAAGAACAAAAAGATATGCTGAACATCATAAATAATCGTATGGTTGATGAGTTCTTCGTCAAAAAAAGAATAAACTTATCAAATGGCTGGAAACTACTTTTTGCCTTAGTTGGCGGAGGTAGTTTTTTATATTTATTAGTAGAAAAATTAATTATAGGAGGATGATTTAGATGGAATATACAGACGTACTATTAATCGCAATAATTTTTGCCCTGGTGGAGTTTCTCAAATACTTGGAAGTACCGAAAAAGATATTACCGATTGCGTCCCTCATTTTGGGCGTTGTCGGAGGTATCTTTTATATCTTTCCGCATGATTTAAAAGCGGGGATCCTTACCGGTTTAATTATGGGGTTAGCAGCAAGTGGTTTTTATTCAGGCGGAAAAACTGTGATTGAAAAGGGTGATAAATAATGTTTATACGACCATGTGATGGTGCGATCACTTCGAGATTTCAAAAAGGAAGATTAGATCCGGTCGGCGGTAAAATTAGGCGGGACCATGTAGGTACTGATTTTGCTAAAACAGGAACTGTCCCAATTCGTGCAGTTGCAAACGGCAAAGTAATATTAGCTAGAAGTACTGAAACAGACGGATTCGGAAGAGTGGTATTCATCGAGCACAACCTAAAAGAAGGTGAGTTTGTAACAGTTTACGCTCATCTATCTAGTGTTGCGGTGCGTGCTGGACAAGTAGTATCACAGGGCACAAGTGTTGGAGCTATGGGCAACACGGGCAACTCCACCGGTCAGCACTTACACTTTGAGCTACATCTCAATCAAAGGTTCTCGGATAATCGAAATGCAGTAGATACGATGATGTACCTGCCTTTAGAGGTTGCTTTAAAAAATGGCGACAAAGGCCCGAATGTTAAAAATATGCAAGATTTACTTGTGAAAAAGGGACATCTCATTAAGGCCGATGGAGTATTTGGTCCAGCGACCGAAAAGGCGGTTAAAGCGTATCAAATTCAAAACAAACTTGTTGCAGATGGCGTTGCGGGTGTTGCAACTATAGCGGTACTCGGAGCGACAAATACACCCAAAAAAGAGGACACTAAGTTGGCTAAATACAGATTGATGACAGGTACATTCGCTACGAAAGCGGATGCGGAAAAAGCGGCAATAAGGTTGAAAAAAGAATTTGGCTGGGTTGTGTATGTTAAGGAAGCGTAATGTAAAAGGCGACTACTCACTAATTTGAGTAAGTCGCCTTTTTTATTTGAAAGAAGGTCTTCATTCCCTCTTCGTCGAAACAAGTCGATAGAGGGGGATGAACAATGAAATGTCTGAAATGTGGAGTATCATTTGACGAAGATGAAATATTTATGATTATCGAAGATGAAGAAGATCCGATCTGTGACTTGTGTGGACTGAATGGTGACATATACTTAATTACATACGGAGACAATGAATTCGCGGTTCAGGAACTTACTCAAGAAAAGGCGATGGAAAGATGGAAGACTTATGTACAATGGATGGAACTTGCTGTTCCGGATGAAAAACCGAGCGTAAGGAAAATTGAATACTTTGTTCCGATTCAATAAGTAAAAAGCGACTACTCTTAATTGAGCGGTCGTCTTTTTTATTTGTCATAATTTAGAGGTTTATCCTCTCGGATGTAGAATCAAACTCTAAGAAGGTTTTGTTACTAAAGTATTATTATCTTGAATAATATTAAATAACGTGTAGCATAAACATTACATGCAGAGGGAGATGGTTAGCATGATGCTTAACAGTAATAAACACAAGCTAGAGTTATCGAGTTGGTTGGAGCGGAACCAAATCAAAGAGTTTTCTCGTCATTTAAAATTGCAAAAATTTATATTTTTTTACGAATCATTTACTAAGCTAGATGGTGAGATTGCTGATTTCACCTATTTACGAGCTTACTTAAACGGTCCAGTATACAGTGATGTTTTCGGTGATTATCAGCATCGAAGTGAACTTTTCGTGTCTACTCTATCGTCTATAGGAGTTAGTGATACCGTAAATGATGAACGTGCAAAGCTTGCAGGTTTCATAGTAAAGATATTAAATGAAGATGAGCTATCTGATCTAACTCATGAATTCAGTCCGTGGAAAGTGAAAGAAGAACAAATAAAAAAAGGCTACAAACAAATTCCGATGAGTGAATCTGACTTTACTGAAGCTGATTTTAAATTGTTAGGAACTCTAAAAGAGATGTACCCGTTAGAGTTAATCGAAAAGGTAGAGGTCGTATCTGTTGGCAAGAAAAACTTCCTGATTTCTAAAGAAGATATGGTGAAACTTACAGACGATCAGGAAAGTATATTCATTGATTTGGCTGAAAATCCAGATTTGTATAATCCTGTTTTTGTTTCATTATCTGATGATGGGGTGTTGCTAATTGATTAAAGAAAAAGACGTAGTAACGATGAGGATACCATTTCCGTATATAGATTCTGAATTGGCAGTCAGCACACATATGTACGTTTGCATGGAGAATGATAATGGGATAAGGTTTGTTAAAAGCCAAACGAAGAAACCTTATCACTTAATGGCGAACAGTGAACCATTTTATCGGGTTGTGGAGGATGCTAATCTGCAAAGGAACCCTTTTAAGAAGAAATCCCTGATCGATTGCGACAAAATGTTTGCAGTTAAAGGCATATCAATTCATTTGGATTTATTAACTACGAGTAGGAGAGATGTTTGCCAAGATTTGTTTTCGCAAATAACTAGAGCCTTATCACATGATAAATTAAGTATTCACCTCTTAGAAAAAGATCCTCTTTTAAAACTGAACTATAAAATGAAATCAATTGCTAACTAATTACCTTCGCACTTATTGTGTGAAGGTTTTTTATTTGGTTGCAATACGAACACTCATTCTATATACTAATAACAAGGGGGGAACGAGTGTGCGTAATCAATTAATGAAGTCCGTGGAGTATAGCCAATCTCTAGATATGATGTACATGGCAAAAGACGGATCTATAAGCAAGAGGCGAATCAAGGTGATACAAGTAGGGGATAACTCTTTCCGTGCATACTGTTTTCTAAGGAAATCCAGACGAACATTTATAATTGATAACGTTTTAGCACTTGTTCCTGTCATCCGGAAAGAAAGTATGGTGATCTAATGCCTTTGATATCTGTTGAGGCTATGCCGCATTTCGAAAACGCTATTTACTTCCCATTGCTAATCTTAATTTTAGAAAGAGACAGAGATTCAATTGAAAAAGGACCATTTAAACTAAAAGGCCCGTATCTTAAACTGATCGACGGAGCACTAGAATTAGTGAGAATAGAACAAAAAGAATCAAATATCTATATGCGGCGAAACAACATGAAAGTCATCAAAGGAAAAAATGACGGCACATTTACCGAATATGCTTTTTATAACGTTGGATACGAGGACCATCGACGTTACTTAAATGTCCGATTACGAAACAGAACTGAAGAATTAATGGATGTTTATTTTGCAATGGTGGGAAATTAAAAAACTGAAAGGATGATAAAAATGACAGCATTTCCAAAACCATCAACATCAAAAAAGGGTGGAGTAATGGGTCCGAAATTAACGGAAGAAGACTTCCTAGAAATTAGTGATAAAATAGGAGAAGCGATGGAACATAATAACGAAGTCGAAATCACAGTATTCCACCAAAAAAGAATTGAAAAAATTAGTGGAGTAATTACCAGTGCGGATTCGCAAACGGGGTTTCTGCAATTAAGCGCTAATCACGATAGCGTGAGGATAAACATTAACAATATTGTTGGTGTAGATTAAACAAAACGACCAATCCAGATAATATGGATGGTCGTTTTATTTTCGAGTTTCTTCTATATAATGTTCCACCCCAACATGCGGCTTGAAAATATCACACGAATTATCACAAAGTGCCCTCGATAGTTCTTAATTAACCTTCAAACTAAAGATTTTTCGATACGATGAAACCTGTTTGTGATGACGGTTCTCGACCAATCGCAACACAGCTAAAACCAACCCTCTTATAAATGGCATAACGGTTAATAATCAAAAAAATCTGTAATTGCAAGATACTTGCAATTACAGATTTTTATTATTAATTTGTATTACTGGTTGAAACATAACCTTGTTTGTCAAATTCGGAAAAAATAGGTTTAAGTGATATGTGACCTTCTCCAATCATTTTACCGTCAATCATAACAAGGGGGAAAAAGTATTCATCGTCCAATATTTGTTGTGCAATGCCCTTTTCTCTCTCATCAGTAATTGAGGATTCAATATCAATGTATTTGATTGTGTATGGTTGATTTGGATACTTTCTTCCGATTGCGGCTTGCAACCATTCGTACGTGTCCTTTGAAGAAGGTGAGTTAACACAACTTGCACAAATGATATCTGCACCATAAATTTCTACTAAAATATTGTTTTTACTCATTTAAATAACTCCTTTCGTTTACAAAGATGGATTTTTTCTTGTTTCCAGTTTATAATTACTATTAAAGAAAGGGGTCGAAAATAATGACAGATGAAATGATGAATGAACCAGTACAGGAAGTACTAAATAAATTACGTCCATTTTTACTTCGCGATGGAGGCGACTGTGAGCTTGTAGATATAGAGAATGGAATCGTAAAACTTCGCCTTCTTGGAGCATGTGGAACATGCCCAAGCTCTACAATCACTTTAAAAGCAGGAATTGAACGTGCACTTCTTGAAGAAGTTCCAGGTGTTGTAGAAGTAGAACAAGTTTTCTAAGTAACAGTATTCAATATACTTTCAAGAGGGCCTAGAATAGGGTCCTTTTTTCTTTCTCCTCACGCATTTCTTGCCATCTATCTTTTGCCATATCTATTAATTTTGGCTCGGCAGTCTGTCGCTGCGATTCAATTACATTTGAAAAACCTTTTATTGCCTGCTTTTCATCGCCTATTCTACGAGATAACTCAGCTATCATATAAAGCACTCGTGTTTCAGACATCTGGGTACCTACAAAATCTCCTTCTGTATAAGAAGTATTGTAATAATTTCGTGCAATTGTTAAAAAACGTATTTCTTCAACTGAATTATTTTCATCACGATAAAGCCAACCGATTCTCAGTGTAATGCCTGCAATTGAAATTGACTTCTCTTTTTTAAATAGTGCACTTAAGTAAGAAAGTTTATATGTTTCGATTGCTTCAAGTGCATTTCGCTCATCGCCAAAAGATCTAGCATTCCATTTTGCGGTTATCTGTTTATTAATAACATCCTTCGTTCCAGGAGCAAAATAAGGCGAGAAGTCATCTGAAAATGAAAAGCCACATTGTGGGCACACAGCAACATTATAGTAAAGTGGATTCACAAGTGGGTCTAAGTATACGGGTTTAAAGTCTGATTCATGTGCAGAAACGCGAACAAATCTAGAACGGACTTTAATTGTTTTATACTTATGAAGACAATTAATACAAGTCATACTTTTTTCATAAAACGGACTTATTTCCATAAGACACCTCCTTACGCAACTCAATATATAGTATAACTCAAAATACTTAGGAGATGAGTGATTTTGATTGCGAAAGTGATGAATACACTGATATAATAAAAGAAATTCAAGGGGCGGGTGAGCATGAATGGTTCAAGTTGTTGAAATTTCAGAAGCTGCAGCATTTCATGTGAAAGAAATGATGCGTCATAATGGTGAAGAAGGATCCCTTCTGCGTGTCGCTGTAAATGGTGGCGGCTGTAGTGGATTAACTTATGGATTAGGATTTGAGCCTGTACAATCCGAAACAGATATATTGTTAAACCAACATGGATTACAAATTATAGTTGCCAAAGAAGATGTAGATGTACTTGAAGGAACTCAAGTTGATTATAAAGAGTCTCTCATGGGAGGCGGATTTACTATAGAAAATCCCAACGCGATTCTTTCGTGTGGTTGTGGAACTTCATTCAGAACAGCGAAAAAGGTTGGTGCACCAGCAGATTGTTAAACACTTAGCCCTTCTAATAAACTTATTAGAAGGGCTATTACTTGCTTGGATTTATGAAGCAGTATATGGAATAGAAACTTTTGAAAAATTCTATTTTACATATAGTATTGATATAGCGTATCAAAAGGGCTACTATTAGGTATAGAAAGTTTTTTTAAAACTTACAAAGGCCAGGATTATGTATATTTTCGGTTATACCGCTTATATCTTTTCCAGGTACAATGAAAATTAAAGGTGGTTTCGATCTTAGTGAAAAGAAAGACAATACTAGTTTTAGGTGCGGGATACGGCGGTTTGTCAACAGTTGTTAACTTGCAAAAATCACTTGGCGCAGACGATGCTGACATTATTCTTATAAATAAAAATGAGTATCACTATGAATCTACGTGGCTTCATGAAGCTGCTGCAGGAACTTTGTCTGCTGAACAAGTTCGCTATGATATTAAAAATGTAATTAGTGAACCCAAAGTTAAGTTTATACAAGCTACTGTAGAAGCAATAGATGTAAAAGGTAAAGTTGTAACAACAAATGTTGGGACGCATACATACGATTACCTTGTTGTTGGACTTGGTTTTGAAGGAGAAACATTTGGTATTCCTGGGCTTGATAAATATGCATTAGCGATGGCGAACGTGAAATCTGCCCGTCAAATTCGTGAGCATATTGAATATCAATTTGCGACTTGGTCTGTTGAAGAAGAAAAAGATGACAGTCGTTTAACAATTGTTGTCGGTGGAGCAGGATTCTCTGGAATTGAACTTCTTGGAGAACTTGGAAACCGTGTTCCAGAATTGTGTGAAGAATTTGATGTTCCATTTGAAAAAGTTCGTGTCCTTTGTGTAGAAGCTGCTCCAATGGTTCTACCAGGATTCGATACAGAACTAGTTGATTACGCAGTTAGACAACTTAATGCTAAAGGAATCGAATTCTCTATCGGAACCCCGGTTGTTGAAGCAACTCCTGAAGGCGTAAATATTAAAAAAGGTGAAGAAGAGTTTGAATTCATCAAAGCTGGAACGGTTATTTGGGCTGCTGGGGTTCGTGGAAATCGTCTAATTGAAGAGTCTGGCATCGAAAACATGCGTGCTCGTGTGAAAGTAGAGAAAGATCTTCGTGCACCAGGACTTGATGATGTATTTATCGTTGGTGACTGTGCTCTAATGATTAACGAAGAAGTAAACCGTCCGTACCCACCAACGGCACAAATTGCAATGCAACAAGGTGATATGTGTGCGAATAACATTATTGCACTTCTTAAAGGCGAACCAACATCAGCATTTGTACCAGATTTAAAAGGTAGCATTTGCTCTCTTGGTGATGATGATGCTATTGGTGTTGCATTTGGTAAGAAAATAACAGGTAAAAAAGCGTCCTTCATGAAGAAAATGGTTGATAACCGTGCACTATTCTTAATTGGTGGATTGGGTCTTGTTATGAAAAAAGGTAAATTCAATGTACTAAAATAAGTTGTATACTAAACGTTTACCTTTTACTGTGGGTAGGCGTTTTTTTGTATTTAAAGAAAGGTTGAAATGCTGCCGTTGACGGAAGAGCTTGTCGAAGTCAATTTGATAAACCGCAAATCTACATTTCGACAATAGGTTTCAATCAATTTTGCCTAGGAGTAATTGATTGAAAGGTTTCGTGCCTTACTGTAAAATGATGAATGTAAAATGGAGGTTATCATATTGACTGGAACAATTTTAATGGCAGGATCAATTCCTTTGCCTCAATTTATGATATCGATATTAATCTTTATCGTTATTTTTTTCGGAATTGGATTTTTATTAAATATGTTGTTAAGAATGACGTGGCTTATGGCAATTATCTACCCATTCATCGTTATATTTATTATTGATGAAGTGAAGGCATTTGAGTACGTAACAAAGCCCTCATATGCTTTTGAACTTTTAGGAGAAAAGATAATGCGACTGCATACAGTGGATATCGTTATATTATTGGCGGGCCTCTTTGGAGCAATCTTGTCTGGAATCGTCATGAAAATACTTAGAAAACAAGGTTATCAAATGTTTTAAAAAAACAGTGTGTTTAAGCATAATGGCTTAAACACACTGTTTTTATTTGAAGAATGAATAAATGATGACTGATATTAGGACGCCGGTAACTGCTCCAACAAATACTTCACTCGGTTTATGTCCAAGCAATGTTTTGAGTTCTTGAAGTTTTTCTTGGTCATCCTTTTGTTGCCAACCTTTTGCTTCTTGAACGAATGTTTGAAAGTCGATACGCATTTGATTGATAATAACTGCTTGCTGACCAGCCTGGAATCGTACCCCCGTTGCATCAAACATAGTGATTACAGCAAAAATAGCAGCGAGTGCAAAAATTGGTGAGTCAAATCCAAGTTCATATGCAATTGCAGTTGCCAAAGACGTCACAGCTGCTGAATGAGAACTTGGCATACTTCCAGTCGAAGTCATAAGTTTCCAGTCGAGTTTGCCTCTTATAAAGTATTGAATCGGGATTTTTATTAACTGAGCAAAAACAATTGCAAGTAATGCCGCAAGGAGCGGTGTGTTGTAAAGAATAGCTATGCTGAACACTCCTTTTCAAATAAATAAATAATGTTTTTAGTATACCACAACGGTATCTTTTTCAAAGTAGATACAGCCAAACCGAGGAATATTTCTTTCAAAAGGTTGAAAATTTGGTATATACTAAGGAATGTACATAAAAATGGAGGGATTTATATGAAGCCACTTATAAAAGAACTAGACTTTTTTAATATTGAAGCAGATGTGTTTGTTGTTGGCGTACCGGAGCATCCGGAAAATGTTGAAGGATGGGATGAGTTCGTTGCATCATTCAGCACGCGAATTCCAGTTTGGTTAAAATCGGGAGACATTAAAACGGATTTTAAAAAGATTGTAAATGTACCGTCGATGAAAGAAAGCGGTTATAAGCGTATTCTATTCGTTGGGCTGGGTGCAAAAAAATCTTTGAATGAAAATCGTTTACGTGAAGTCTTTGCGGCTGTAGGTAAAGAACTGGCTAGCATGAGAGTAACTTCTGCAGCAATTTGGACAGCTCCATTTAAAAATGAAAAACTTGTTTGTGAGGATGTTGTTTTTACTTCGGCTGAAGGGCTCACACTTGGGGCATACAAGTTTGAAGGTTATCATACAGATTCGAATATACGTACTGTTGAACTTGAAACAGTAACTTTTTTATCATCAGCAAATAATGATGAATTAAAGGCAGCATTCGAAGTAGGGGAAGTAAATGCATATTCGGTTAATGAAGCACGAAACCTTGTAAATATGCCACCTAATATTCTAACTGCGACAGAAATGGCGAACTATGCACAAGAGCTTGCAACGAAACATGATTTTGAAATTGAAATACTTGGTAAAAAGGAAATGGAAGAGCTTGGAATGGGTGCTATTCTGGCAGTCAATAAAGGATCCGTAGAAGAACCAAAGTTAATTGTAATGAAGTATTCAGGAACGGATGAATGGAAAGATGTAGTCGGTCTTGTTGGTAAAGGAATAACGTATGATACAGGTGGTTATTCATTAAAACCTAAAGACGGTATGGTAGGCATGAAAGGCGATATGGGAGGGGCAGCAGCAGTTTTAGGTGCCATGAATATAATAGGGGAATTACGTCCTGCTAAAAACGTAGTAGCAGTTATTGCATCAACCGATAATATGGTATCTGGTGAAGCTTTCAAACCCGATGATGTTATTACTTCACTAAGTGGAAAAACGATTGAAGTATTAAATACCGATGCAGAAGGTCGTCTAGTCCTTGCGGATGCGGTTACTTATGCGTTACAATGCGGTGCAGACTATCTAGTTGACGTTGCGACACTTACAGGTGGAGTTATCGTCGCACTCGGTATGGACAAGACAGGTGCGCTTACAAACAACGAGGAATTCTTCGAAGAATTCATGCAGGCAGCTGTTGAAACTGGAGAATTTGTTTGGAGACTTCCGTTAACGGAAAATGATAAAAAGAGATTGAGAAAAAGTGATGTCGCGGATTTAAATAACTCACCAGGCCGCGATGGGCATGCAATCTTTGGCGGAGGCTTTGTCGGTGAATTTGTTGGGGATACACCTTGGATTCACTTAGATATTGCTGGAACGTCTGATGCTACGGCGGCGCATGATCTTGGACCAAAAGGTGCTACGGGAGTAATGGTGCGAACACTTGCGACTATGATTGAACGAATGGCTGAAACAGACATATAAAAGGGATGGGCTACTGCCCCCTTTCTCATTCAGACTTATGAATAGAATAAGTGAGAAGGGGGATGTATATGCCTAGAAGTTATCATGGCCGCGGTAGTTCTGGTGGTAGACGTGATGGTGGTTTTGGTCGAGGTTTTGGATTTGATGGTTTTGGATTTGGTGGGCCATTTCTTGGAGGGTTAGCTGGAGGTTTACTCGGTTCAGCTCTATTCCCAGGAGAGAGTTATAGCGGTTATCCCGTATACCCTGGATATCCCTATTATCCATATGGCTATCCATATGGATATCCACAATACTACCCACCATATGGCTATCCACCAAACAATTACTATAGACCATATTAAAAAATAAAAAGCATGGCGTCCGAATTAACGGGAGCCATGCTTTTTTTATTTTTCACTTTTTGGGTGTTTTGGATTATCGAGTAGTGCCTGTTTTAGTAAAGGTGCTAGATCATCGCCGACTGTCAAAGATGTAGGTTTTACTCCAGACATATAAGCCGCCCTACTCATTAGATGGCCACCAATTGGTGCAGTAACAAATAAAAAGACGATTCCAAGAATGAGTTTCACACTAAAATGTCCTTCCACAAACCAATAGTGAATGAAAACACCAAGTAGAATGCTGAGTACTCCAAGTGTAGCGCTCTTGGAGGCTGCGTGTGCTCGTGTATACACATCTGGTAGGCGAAGGACGCCAATTGTTGTCACGACCGTAAAAATAACGCCTACAGAGATTGTAATGATGGTTAAAATATTAGCGATTACGATCATGCTCAATAATCTCCCCTTTCTCAATAAATTTGGAGAATGCAACAGTCCCGATAAAAGACAAAATAGCAATGAGTAAAATTACTTCTATAAAAAACTTGGTCTGAAATAGAAAGGATAGTAAAGCGGTAGCAGATATTATCATTACACCAATCCCATCCAATGCGATAAGCCGATCGGGAATAGATGGACCACGCCATACGCGGTAGAGCAGACCGGCTATTGAAAGGATAACGATTACTAATGATATCCATATAAATGTCATCATTTACGACTCACCTCTTTGATGGCTTTTTCAAACGTGTTTTTAATGGAGTCGATTGCTTCATCTACATCATCCACATGAATCGCGTGAATGTATAAAGTGTTTTGATCATCCGAAACATTTATAACAATCGTTCCAGGTGTCAATGTTATTAAACTTGAAAGTAATGTAATTTCCCAGTCATGTTCAAGCTCAGTAGGCAATGCGAAAATCATTGGTTTGATATTAAGCTTCGGCTTAATAACTAAAAGAAGTACGGATATATTTGATAATGTAAGTTCCCGGAAAAAAAGTAACATGAGTTTAAATGCCGCCCATAGTCTCACGGTATATATTCTGTCTTTAAAAAAACGTCTCATCATAAATATTAAAAGAAACCCAATTAAGTATCCTATTACAAATGTCGTTGGGTTTATCGAAGAACTCATGAACATCCATACTAGAGCGATGAAAAAGTTCAACAATATTTGAAAAGCCATTGTCATCTACTCCTTTAAAACCGCATCAATATAGATAGACGGTTGTAATAATACGTCTGTTGCTTTCGTCATATAAGGAACAAGCCATTCGGTACCGACACCGTAAAAAATTGATAGTACGACTAGAGCGACAGCGGGGAACATCATCCGTCTATACGATCTTGTATTAGATTTTGGCAGTATAACGGGCTCTCCCCAAAATGCATACACAAAAATACGAATGACAGATAAAAGGACGATGAGGCTGGAACCAAGAATAACAATGCTCCCCCATACATTGCCCGCTTCAAATGCACCTTGAACAATGAGCAACTTACCTACAAAACCACTTAAAGGTGGTATTCCGGCAAGTCCAAACGCTGCTATTAAATACATCCATCCAAGTGGTGCATGGGTTTTCATAAGACCACCCATTTTGCGTAAGTTTGAAGTTCCTGTAATTGCTATGATAATGCCTATAAGTAGGAACAAGGCACCTTTGATAATCATGTCATGGATGAGATAGAAGAGGGCACCTGAAATACCTGCCTCATTCATTTGTGAAATACCAAACAATATTACGCCAACCGCTATAATAATATTGTAAATAATAATTTGTTTTACATCGAAGTAGGCTAAAGCGCCGATACAACCAGCAATGATTGTAAGGACAGATATCACCATTAAAAGCTGGTGAGTAAATCCAATATCATGGATGAAGAAAAGTGTATACGTTCGAGTTATTGCATATACTCCAACTTTAGTCAGCAATGCCCCAAATAAAGCTAGAACAGGTATTGGAGGTGCTGAGTAAGATCCCGGAAGCCAAAAATAAAGCGGGAATATTGCTCCTTTCACACCGAATACAATGAGAAATAGAACGGCTATTACGGTAATAATTCCAGTATTACCGATTTCCGAAATTTTCACTGAGATATCAGCCATATTCAGTGTTCCGACGACAGAATATAAGTAGGCAACGGTAATAACAAATAACGCAGATGAGATAACGTTAACAAGTATGTACTTAATAGATTCTTGAAGTTGTCTTTTTTCACCACCGAGAACAATTAGTACGTAAGAAGCTATTAATAAAACTTCAAAGAAAACAAACATATTGAATATATCACCTGTCGTAAATGCTCCGTTAATACCGGTTAACATAAACAATATGGCTGGGTAATAGAAGAAACGCTCGCGTTCTTTTCCAATCGCAGTAAAGCTATAAATTACGACAAATAGTGTTATAAGAATAGAACTCGTGACAAGCATAGCAGATAGCATGTCCGAGACCATTGAAATACCGAATGGTGCCGGCCAACTACCAAGAGTTATGGCTTGAATGCCATCCACTTTTACTTTTGTAATTAGAACGCACGAAGCAATTAAACTCAAGAGTAAACCTATTAAAGTTAGGGAGCGCTGTATCACTACATTTTCTTTAAAGAAAAGAAGTATGATACCGAAAAGAAATGGTAGTAAGATCGGGAATAATAGTAGATTAATCATGCTCGTCATTTCCCCTCATAAGATTCATATTGTCTGTTTGATGTTCACTATAGGTCCGGTATGCAAGGACAAGAATAAACGCAGTCACACCAAAGCTTATAACGATTGCTGTTAGTATGAGTGCCTGTGGAAGCGGATCTACGTAATCCGTCACACCCTCTGTGATTACCGGGGGCGCCATTCCACCTAGTCCGCCCATCGTCAAAATTAGGAGATGGGCACCGTGGCTTAGGAGACCTGTTCCCAGAATGATTTTCAAAATGCTTCTTGAAAGTATTAAGTACACTGCAGCCATGAATAAAATGCCAATGACAATCGCCATAACGAGTTCCATTATGCATCTCCCCCAATCGATTGAATAATAGTAAGAGTTGCACCTACTACAACTAGGTAAACACCCGCATCAAAAATCATTGCAGTATGCAGTGAAGTTTCACCAAACAAAGGCAAAGTAAAATCATCAAAAGCATGTGTAAAGAATGGCACATTAAAGAATATTGAAGCTGAAGCTGTTCCAAGCGCAAGTACTAAACCGATGGCCGTAACAATCGTAAAGTTAAAAGGAAGTGTTTTTTGGACAGTTTTTAAGTCAAATGCAAGCAAAAGTAGAATAAGTGCACTTGAAGTTAACAGTCCCCCAACAAAACCGCCACCAGGTGTATAGTGTCCTACAAAGAAAATATGAATTGAGAACATGAAAATAATGAAGAATACGACTTTAGTTGTCGTCTGTAAAATGACATCATTTGTTTTCATTCGTATTCTCCTTCCTGTTTTGTCGTAAACGAATCATAGCAATAACACCAATTCCCGCAATAGCAAGTACCGCAATTTCAAATAATGTATCGAATCCACGGTAGTCAACAAGGATAACGTTGACTATATTTCCTCCTCCAGCTTCTGTTGCTACCGTCTCTTTATAGTATCGAGATATTGAAGGGATGAATTTTTGTGAGTGTGCAGATAGGGCGACTAAAGTTACTGTTATTCCAACAGCCGCAGCAACAATAAGGTTTCCTACACGCAAGCCTTTCGATTCGCCATGATCTTTAAGTTTAGGTAGACGCTGAAAAGCCAATAAAAACAAGGCTACAGAAACGGTTTCGATTACAAGTTGTGTGAGTGCAAGGTCTGGTGCTTTAAAGATGATAAAGAATAGAGCAACAGAATAGCCAACTGCACCAAGTGCGATAATCGCTGCCAATCTCGTTTTTGCAAATAGTATCATGCACACTGCACTAACCAAAATGAAAGCAGTCATAACACCAAAAACACTTATAGGAGCCATGCTGCTCATATCCAGTTTAAAAGCATCTCGAATGAACAACGTAGCGGTTGTAATGGAAACTATGAAAACGAACATATAAATTAAATACGATCGAATGAGTCCCGTCATATAAAAACGTGATAATTTATTCATGCCACTTTCGCTAAGTACCATAACAGAATCATATAGGGCATTTAACGAGAAATAGTGTGGTTGAATATCGTAAAGGTTTTTCCATCTTGCCATTGTTATGAACAAAATAGTTCCTACCGCAATCAATGTAATTGTCATCCATAATTCAGGTGAATCAAATCCATGCCAAGCTGAAACGTGAATATCTACTTCAGATGGATGTTTGTATAAACCAGATTGAATCGCAACTACAGCAGGTTTCACAAGCAATTTACCAACTAAATTCGGAATAAAGAAGATTGCGACAACAAGGGATGCAAGAATAACAGGAGCAATTAGCATTCCTAAAGGAGCCTCATGTGGTGTTATCGGAAGAGCCTCTTTTTTCTTCTTGCCCATAAATGTCTTAACAACAAAGTAAAAACTATAAATAAACGTGAATACGCTTGCAATCCAAGCAATTATTGGAAATAGAATTCCCCAAGTCCCAAAGTTGAATAAATCAAATGAGCGAATTGCGAGCATGGATTGTAGGAATAGCTCTTTACTTAGAAATCCGCCAAATGGAGGTAAGCCTGCCATTGACATTGAACCAATAAAAGCTACGGTAAAGCTTATTGGCATAATACTCATCAAACCGCCAAGTTTCCGAATATCTCTTGTGCCTGTTTCATGGTCGACAATACCTGCAATCATGAATAGGCTACCTTTGAATACAGCATGATTTATTAGGTGGAAAATTGCCGCGAATATCGCAAATTTAAATATCGGATCATCCGAATGGTAAGCGATTGCACCTGCACCAAGAAGTGACATGATTAGACCTAGTTGGCTGACCGTAGAAAAAGCTAGAATTGCTTTTAGGTCGGTTTGCTTAACAGCAAAGACGGATCCCCAAAACAAAGTCAATAATCCTATCCCTGTAACAAGCCACACCCATACTTCCGAAACGGCAAATAATGGTGTAAGTCTTGCTACTAAGTAAAGTCCTGCTTTAACCATTGTGGCTGAGTGCAAATATGCACTGACAGGGGTAGGTGCCTCCATTGCATCAGGCAACCAAATATAGAAAGGAAATTGCGCTGATTTTGTAAATGCACCAATTAGAATTAGAACGAGTGCCAATATAAAAAACTCATGTCCAATAAATGTAGATGAATTCGCAATAAGTTCACGAATCGAATATGTACCGCCCATAATTGAGAGGAGAACAAATCCCCCAAGCATCATTAATCCGCCGAAAACTGTGATCATCATCGATTTCAATGCACCAAATCGAGAACGATCTCTTGTGTTCCAATAACCAATAAGTAAGAAAGATGAAATGGAAGTCAGTTCCCAAAACAGATAAAGTGATATCACATTATCTGACTGAACAACACCTAACATTGCACTCATAAAAATAAGAAGATAGACATAAAAGTTATTTAGCTTTTCTCGATTCTTATCCAGATAGAAAATAGAGTATAGAACAACGAGTGCACCAATACCTGTTATTAGTAAAGTGAAAAGAAGGCTAAGTCCGTCTATATAGGATACAAATGAGATGCCAAGTGAAGGAATCCATGAGAGTTCTGAAACGGCAGTTCCGCCATTCATCGTAATCCCGATGTACCCAATATAATAAATAAATAAAGTTAGTGGAACAAAAAGCACAAACCAACCTGTATGTATGACTTTAATTCTTTTGAAAAGCATTGGTACGAAAAATGCAGCTAGTATGGGTAAAAAAATGAGCAATACGAATTCCAAAGGAATCCTCCTTCCAGATGAGTAAATCAATATTCTTTGTATCGTTTAAAAGTATAACGCAAACAGTTTCATTTTGCATGAACGATTTTCTGTTCTTGTTGCTAAAATCAAGTCTCTTCTTATATTATAGAGAAAGCAAACTACTTTCCTTTTTGAGGTGTGAAATGAAGAATCCATACATATTTGGTTATTTACCTTTTGTTACAATCCTTCTTTTTAGCTTAACATTTGGCGTTCATATTGTAAGTGTGTCCGTTGAATTATTTAAAAGTATAGGTTTATATGCAGGGATGCGTGAGTTTTTAACGGATATGCAGTTACGTGTTTTTTTACTTGTTATTTACACATTGTTATTTTTCATGGTTTTTTCCGCACTAAAATTAATTGCAGAAACAATTCATGAAACGGCGATGTTGTTTTTTTCGAAAGATATTGATGGAAAGTCCTATAGTGAAGGACGCAGCGGAAACATTATATATTTTTTTGGAGCGCTAATTTCAGCTGGTGGGATACATTCACTGAAAGTATTAGTTGCCATTTTCATATTAACTACATTGATATATTTTATTTATCTCGTATTTAAACTAAGTAAATTCATGACAATGGTAAACACAATGGGGCTGATTGTTTTTGAATTTACAATTTGGAGTGCATTTATTTCAATTGTAATCTACATATTACTTAGATTGTATAATGGGGTAATTGCCAGCTTACCATTTATCTGAATTCGGCAGACTGAGTAGTTATTCACGCAACAGTGTGGAGAACATTTGCAAATGGATTTTTTGTTTACTTAATTCGGACATCGATTGTGGTTGGTCATATCCCACCCAAACTGCTGTAGTGTATTGCTCATTCATTCCGGCAACCCACAAATCTTTATCAGAGTTAGTCGTTCCAGTCTTAGCCCCTGTATATGGGTTCATATAAGAAATGCCACGCCCTGTTCCATTTACTACAACGTCCTTTAGCAAATCACGAATAATAGTCGTCGTTGTTGGTGACCATACTTCAATTTTCTCCTCATTCCACTCATAAAGAATAGTATTATTTTTATCTTTTACAGATCGAATTCCCCTAACAGGTATATACATCCCGTCAATAAAACCCGAATAAGCACCAGCTAGTTCCAGCGGAGTAACACCTTTTGTAAATCCACCAAGTGCAGCCGGATAAACCTCATCTTCTTTAGTAATGGATTGGAATTCGAAAGGTTCAAGGAAAGAAAATGCTTCCTCAATTCCAACTCCATCGAAAACCCTAACGGCTGCGGTATTATGGCTTAGACGGAATGCTTCTTTTATTGTAACGTTCCCGTAAACATATCCGCCGTAATTTATTGGACAGTATGTCCCAATACATAGTTTTCCACCGCTAACAATCATGTTTTCAGTATATGAAGGTCCACCACTTTCAAAGAAAGGTGCATATACAAGAAGTGGTTTGATGGCGGAACCTGGTTGTCTAAAGGCTTGATATGCTCTGTTGAAATCTGCCTTCTGATAATCTTTCCCGCCGTACAAGCTAATGATTTCCCTAGTATCATTATCGATTACAGCCGCACCAGCTTGTAGCCCGACTGGTTTTAATAACCTAGTAATTGCTTGTTCATCCTTCCTTTGTTTACTCGGTTCAAGTGCAGTCTCAACAATAATACCAGAAGATAAAACGTTCTTAATATGGTCGTTAAATAACCCCTCAATGCGTACTTTTTCTTCTATAGACGTTGCTTCAATTATCTTTTTTGTAAAACCATCTATATTCCCAATTAATTGCTTGAGCTCTGAAAGGATGTATGTAGAATATGTAGGAAATTCATTTAACTTCTTTTTAATGACCAAATCAATCGATGTTGATTTTAGGACGTTTGCTTCATCTACGGACATAACTTCATTTCTAACAAGTGTATCCAAAAGAAGTTCTTGTCTTTTTTTTGTTTGCTCGAAGTGGACAATCGGATCATACCGGGCAGGGTTATTCGGGATTGCAGATATGAATGCAATTTCTGCTTCATTCAATTCGGTTAAAGGGCGGGAGAAATAATATGTAGCGGCCGCACCAATTCCGTAAACCTGATTACCAAAATACATTTCATTCAAATACATTTCAAGGATCTCGTCTTTGTTAGATTGTTTTTCAAGTTCTGCTGCATAGAAAAGTTCGGTTACTTTTCGTTCATATGTTTTATCTGTTGATAAAAAGCGCATTCGCACAAGTTGCTGTGTAATCGTGGAACCACCTTGTGAAAGATTATCCGTCTTAGTATTTGCTATAAATGCGCGTGCAATTGCGGTTACATCATATCCTTTATGCTCGTAAAAACCATTATCCTCACTTAGTAAAAATAGTTGACGTGCAAAATATGGGATTTCAACTAGGAGTAGTGGTTCCCTCCATTCAATATATTCTTCTAAAAAAGGTATGCCATTTCGGTCTTTCATTACAATTGGAACGTCGAATTCAGGAGTAGAAAGTTCGATGGAATCAAGAATATAATTTTTAAAAGAATTACTGTTATTAATTTCAGAGACAATTGATTTTTGAACAAAGAATAGAATCGGGAATGCCATTATGATAATAAAATAACCAACTAATTGTCTCAATAACTAGCCTCCAGTCCCACCATTTCTTGATAAAAGAATAGCACACTCTTATGAGATTGAGTGTGCTGAATTGTAAATTAGAAGTAATCAGGCCTTTCCATTTTGGTCGACTGAGGCGAGATAATCCTCAAAGTCCTGTACAGGTTTTTTTCTTGCGTAATAAAGGACTGCAAATCCAACTAGGAATAGAGACGCTGTAACGATGAAAACAGAAGAGATACCAATAAAACCACTTACGATACCTCCGAAAATCGGACCGATAATATTTCCGAGAAAGCGGAAACTCGTATTGTAGCCCATTACTTCTCCTTGAATTTGGATGGGGGCTTCTCTTCGAACAAGTGCCGTTGTAATAGGAATCATTCCTCCGACGGCTATACCAAATAATAGGCGACAAAGAATGAGTTGCCAAAGTTCTGTGACAAATGCTTGTGGAATAATAAATATAAAAGAGAGTAGAAGAAGAATCGATAATACCTTTTCATATCCCAAATCATCTCCTAGTTGGCCCCACTTTCGGGCAAAAAGAAGATTTCCTAGACCCGCTGCACTAAAAGTTACACCTGCAAGAAAGGCAACGTCATTAGAATCGGTTAGTTCAGAAACATAAAGCGATAGTAAAGGTTGTACGCTGAAGTTACCGATTTGAATAAGTGTGGTAACAATCATTACATTAAGCATAAGGCGGTGATGCAATAGGCCCCTCAAAATAGCTTTTCGCGAATACCTAACTAGTTTTGTGCTTTTTACAATGATTTGTTCTTTTAAAGCAAAAAGGATTATAAATGCAGCAAGTGTAATTGAGATTGCTGTAATGATGAATGTGTACTTAAATCCAAATGCATCGGCAAGTAAACCGCCAAAAATCGGTCCGAATAACATACCGGTCACACTGCCCATTTGCAAAGTACCTAGCATTTTACCGGCTTCGCTTTTTGCAGTGTGTGCTGAAATAAAAGCAAGAGATGTAGGAATAAATCCAGTTACAACGCCCATTAAGAGTCTTAAAATGAAAAATGCCTCAACTGAATGAACAAATCCCATTAAAAAGATGGAAGTCGCAATACCAAATCCATTAATAAGTAAGATTGGTTTAAAACCATGCTTATCGGCAATCCGACCCCATATTGGAGACATAAGGAACGCAGAGATAAACGTAGCACCGAAAATTAACCCAGACCACTTTTGAACGTAAGCAGGAGAGTGATCACCGAATGTCTCTATGTATAATGATAAAAAGGGCATAATCATTGTGGTCGTTCCGGCAACAAGGAAGTTGCAAATCCAAATTATAATAAAATTGCGTTTGTCAACATCCATTAGTAAACCTTCTTTCTAAAGCCATGCACTAATCTTAGTATAAATCAGTTCGGTTGCCGAAGGAAGAAACGTGCTTATTTATCGAAATTAAGAAAGTGATATGTTAAACTAAATCGGGGTGAATAATCATGAGAAAAATACTATTCTCGCTACTAACAGTCCTTTTTCTTGTTATTCTTACTGCTTGCGGTAAAGGAGCAGAAGATGGAAAGACTACAGAGAAGGACGAAACCACCAATCAAGATCAAGCGGAAGATACGAACGCGAGTGATGTTGAAGAGGGAAATATTGACTATCCACAGCTGACGACGGAAGTTGCAGATAATGAGGCACTCGTTATCATGAACACGACGTTAGGGTCAATAAAGATTAAACTATTTCCAGGAATTGCACCCAAAGCTGTTGAGAACTTTTTAACACATGCTGAAAATGGGTACTATGATGGCATCATTTTCCACCGTGTAATGGATGAATTTATGATTCAAGGTGGAGATCCAACAGGTACAGGCGGTGGCGGTGAAAGTGTTTTCGGCGGAATGTTTGAAGATGAATTTTCCGAAAAAGCATTTCATTTTCGCGGAGCCCTATCGATGGCAAATGCAGGTCCCAAAACAAATGGTAGCCAGTTTTTCATCGTACAAAAAAATGATGTAGAGGATGCTTCACTTAACCAGGAAAAAGACCTCAAATATTCAGCCACTGTTAAAGATGCGTATATTGAATTGGGTGGTACACCACATTTAGATCATATGCATACAGTGTTCGGACAAGTTGTCGAAGGAATGGACATCGTGGATAAAATCGCTAAAGTAGAAGCTGAAAATACTCGCCCTGTTACGGATGTAGTAATCGAATCTATTGAAGTTTTACAAAATCCAACAAAATAAACTAAATTAAAAACAAGGAGGCAACAAATATGTATCCACAACTTACAAAAGAAGTTGCAGCAAATGAAGCACTTATCGTTATGAACACAACTATGGGTCCAATTAAATTTAAACTGTTCCCGGAAATTGCACCTAAAACAGTGAAAAACTTTTTGACACATGCTGAAAATGGTTATTATGATGGAATTATCTTCCACCGTATTATTGAAGACTTTATGATTCAAGGTGGCGACCCTACAGGAACTGGTATGGGTGGAGAAAGTATTTATGGGGATTCATTTGAAGATGAATTTTCTACAAAAGCATTCAATTTGCGCGGAGCACTTTCAATGGCAAATGCGGGACCTGGAACAAATGGTAGCCAGTTCTTTATCGTTCAGGCATCAAGTCTGCCAAAAGGAACAGCTAAACAGCTTGAAAAAGCAGGTTTCCCTGTAGAAGTCTGTGCTGCATACGAAGAACTTGGCGGAACACCACATTTGGATCACAAACATACAGTATTTGGTCACGTCATCGAAGGCATGGATGTTGTTGATAAAATGGCAGCAGTGAAAAAAGGTCGTCAAGACAAGCCTGTAGAAGATATTTCAATTGAATCAATTGAAATTATCCAAAAATAACACAAGCCTTGTGAAATATTTAAAGTGAGGAAGTGAACGTAATTGAACGTTCTATTGATGCCGTTCCTTTACTTTCCAGAAGATAAATCAGAATATATACCGGCGTTTATATCTATGGTATTCTTTGGTATTTTATTGATATTAACGTTTAGGTGGATTTTACGATATTCGAAGAAGCAGGAATTAGAAACAAAAGAAATGGAAAACCGAATTTTACTTGAACGTCAAGAAGAAAAAGAAAAAGAAAAACAGCATTCTCAACTCTGAGAATGCTGTTTTTCTTTAAGAATTAATCTGTTAATGCATGTATAAAGCGTTTTACGCCATCTTCAACTACTGAGCGTGAAGTTGCAACATTCATGCGGAGAAAACCGCGACCTGATTCACCGTATTTTGTACCTGGTTCTAGTGCAAGTTTCCCTTTATTTAAGAGCTTATCCATCACTTCTACCTCTGTTAGACCAGTTCCGCGGTAGTCGATCCAAAGTAAGTACGTTCCACCAGGTTTCTCGATTTTGACACCGGGTACGGATTTCATTATTTCGCTTATACAATAGTCCATATTTGAAGAAATAACTTCTAACAAATTTTCAAGCCATGGTCCGCCTTCATTATAGGCAGCTTTTAAAGCGGCGGCTGCAAACGGGCTTAGTGACATTTGACCGTGAGCCATTGAATTTTGTTCGAGTTTCTCTCTAACTTCTGTATTTGTTGCAATCATGATTGATGCTTGGACACCCGCTAAGTTAAATGTTTTAGTTGGTGCAACACAAGTGATTATCCGATCTGATTCTTTGCCGGCAATAGCCCCGAGGGAAATGTGCTTATTTCCAGGAAAGACCAAATCCGCATGTATTTCATCAGACAAAATGAGAACATTATATTTTGCACAAAGTTCTAGAATTTGTCTAAGTTCTTCTTCTTTCCAAACTATCCCGCCTGGATTATGAGGATTACATAATATGAAGAGTTTCACATTTTTTTGCAAAGCTTTCTCGAATTCAACGAAATTAATTGAGTACGTATTGTCAGTTTCAGTCATCTCACATTCAACAATTGTTCTTTGCATTCTTTCGGGAATTTGGAAAAACGGTGGGTAAACGGGTGTTGTAATAAGTATTGCATCATTTTTAGAAGTAAAGGTTTCGATAACAGAAGCGATTGCGGGAACAACACCTTGATGGAATAACATCCAGTTGTTTTCAACATTCCAACCGTGCCGTTCGGCTAGCCAATTACGTACCGCATCTTTACATTCTTCACATATGTATGAATAACCAAAAACACCATGATCTAGACATTCTTTCATTGCATTTATTACCGGTTCAGGAGCGGCGAAATCCATGTCTGCTACCCACATAGGTAAAACATCTGAAGCGTCTTTAATTCCGAAAACTGCTTCCATATTACCCCACTTAATAGAGCGTGTATTTCGTCTATCAATAACATTTTCAAATCGTTTCAAAACTATCCCTTCTTTCCTTTTTATTCTCTTATGTTATCATATAACTATTAAAAGAAAAACTAGGTGAAGTTGATGTATACAATTGGAATGGATAAAAAAGCAATTGCAATTCTTGAAAATTGGGATCCATTTAACGAAGGCAAAAAAGCAAATGCACTTGAAATTGCTGATGTTGTTTTGGAATTACACAGTCTAGACGATCCGACCGATCTTGCAAAACGTATCCGGGAAATTTATGAACATTCTCATGAGTTATGGATACCTATAGAGAATTGTGTGCAAGTCTCTTATAAGCTTTTAGCAGTTAAGTATGAAGCGAAAAGCATCGTTTAACAAAATAAAAAAAGGCATACTCAAGGAAAATCCTTAGTATGCCTTTTTTATGACTAAATTGAATTATAAATAATAAAAAAATTATTTAATTAATAACTTCAAAGATCCAAGTACCAAAAATTATTAGTATAGCGATAGGAGCTGCGAACCGAATCAGAAATCTCCAAAGTATAGTTAACTTAGGGTGCATATCGAGTTCTTCGCTGGTTTGTGCTTTTGTTAGGACAAACCCAGCAAATAGTGAAATTAAAAGTGCGCCAATTGGCATTCCAATCCTACTAGTAATCAGGTCTGCAAAGTCAAAGATTGTTCCTCCAAAAATAGTCACTTCTGAAAGTACACCAAATGATAAGGCACTAGGAATACCAATAATGAAAATTAAAATTCCGAAAACCCATGCTGCTCGTTTCCGGCGATCATACTTTGCCCGAATTCCAGTTGAAACAACAATTTCCAACATGGATATCGAAGAAGTTAGTGTTGCAAAGAGCATTAATATAAAGAAGACAATCATAAATATATTTCCAAAAGGAATTTGTCCGAATATAGCTGGAAGAACAACGAAAATCAATCCAGGTCCTTCTGCCGGGGAATGTCCCAGAGCGAAAACGGCTGGAAATATAACAAGTCCTGCAAGTATGGATATGATAATGTTTAAAATCGTAACATTTAAGGCGGAGCTTCCTAAACGTTCTTCCTTTGGTAAATAGGAAGCATATGTCATCATGCCTGTAACTCCTACGCTTAGGGAGAAAAATGCTTGACCAAGTGCAAGAATAAATGTTTCACCTGTAAGTAGGGACCAGTCAGGTATAAATAAAAATCGAACACCTTCCATAGCGCCTTCTAAAGTTAAAGAACGAATGGCAAGAATGATAAAGAAAATAAACAGAAGTGGCATCATCCATGTACTTGCTCTTTCGATTCCCGCTTTTATGCCGCCTTGGACAATCCAAATGGTAAGGAGCATAAATACGGCTTGTGCAAGTAAGACTTCGACAGGATTAGCCGTGATGGATTCAAATAAAATACTGTGATCCACAACATTGAGATTTAAGGCAAGGGCTCTGACTAAATAAGATAAAATCCATCCGCCTACGACGCTGTAAAAAGACAGAACGATAAATGCAAAAGCGAAGCCCAACCATCCGAGGAAAAACCACTTTTTACCCTTCGCAAGTCGTTTAAGTGATGTAACCGCATCGGCCTGCCCCATTCTTCCAACGACAAACTCAGCAAGTAATATTGGAAGCCCTATCGCGATAGTGCTGATGATGAATAATAAAACAAACACACTTCCACCGTTTGTACCTGCCATATAAGGAAACTTCCAAATCGCACCAAGTCCAATGGCGCTACCCGCCGCAGCAAGAATGAATCCTATTTTTGATGTCCACTGTTCACGTGGGGCCATAAGTAATCACAATCCTTAACAATAAATTTTGTTGAAAATAAATTAGTATAATAAAAAAGTTGTGAAACAATTAAACAACAACATTCGTATCACCTATAGAAGTGAGAGAGTGAGGGGGAAAGATGAGCGAAAGCCAATTGATAGTTCGTGCACAACAAGGCAACAAAGATGCATTCAGTGATTTAATGGAAATTCATTATCGAACAGTGGAGAAATTTGCTTATCAATGTGGTGTACATCTTGATGATATACCAGATGTGACGCAAGAGGTATTTATAAAAATATATCGATTTTTGCATCAATTCAATCATGAACGTTTTACAACATGGCTATACAAAATAACATTGAATACAGCAAGAGACTATTACCGGAAAGAAAGCCGAGAAAGAGGCAAAGAGCGAAAAGCATTTGCGAATCACGAATATTTCACTCCCAATTCCGTTGAGGCAAAGATACTTATATTTGAAGAAGATTATGAGCTACATATTGCAATTTTAAAACTCGATGAAAAATATCGGATTCCACTCATTCTTTATTATTTTCAAGACTTATCCTACCAACAAATTGCAGAAATTATGAATATTAGTCTTTCGGCCGTAAAAACACGGATGTTCCGTGCAAAAGATGGATTGAAAAATGCGATTAATGCGGATGGAGGTGTTCTTAATGAAAAATAACGAATTTGAAAAACGCATGGAGATGTTGAAAAAATCATATGATCAAGTTCCGTCTGCATTTGATAAAGAAGAAGTGTTTAGAAAAATTGAAGAAGAATCCCCCCAAATGCACCTCAAAAAGAATAGTTCTTTTAAACAAAACGCAACCGCTTGGGTTATAAGTATCGCAAGTATTTTCATTATTGGAATCCTGTCCGCCGCATTTCTTCTGTCAGATACAGACGAACAAGCGATAGAAGGGGAGATTACGGAACAGTTTCTCCTTCAGCTAAAGGAATCATACAAAGAAGAACGTGAGAAGCGGAAAGAACTGTTAAAAATGGATGAAGAACGGTTTGCTGAAATACCTTTCATTCGGTCTGCTGATAGAGCAGCGGTCCTTTTAGCTAGTGACGACAACTTAGGAATTTTATCGGGTCATAGCGATAAGGTTGAAATTTTAAGGGAACAATTTAACGGATTAATGACTCAGCTTATATTACCTTCGGAAATGATTGTAAATTTAATTAAGCATCCATTAACAGACAGCGAAGAGGCGAGCATAGAATTCATGACGGAATACCGACAAAAGGTGAATGCACTTATCTCTGTTTACGATGATGCTTTATTTGACCATCAGAAAGAGTTGAATAGAATAAACGCCGAAAAGAATAGCCAAGCAAATGATTCAAAGATTAGCCGTTTGAACAGGATATTTACGAGTATGGTGGATGGAATGAGTATGCAGAACATTCGATTTTTGGAGAATGAATATATGGAATTTACGGAAGCAAGTTACGAAATACAAGGCAACTATAATGATGTAATAAATTCACTACATGAGAATGTGATCGATTATTATGACATGCAAATTGAAGAGTCTACTATTGAAAAACCTCTAGATCAGAATTATTTTGATAGAGTTCATGATCTTTATAAAGCCTTCTCAGCAACACGAGATCAATCGCTTCTAAAAAATGTTGCTGCAGTAGAAATTGTTGGGTTGTATTTTTACACCGTGGAAATAGGTGACTACGATACCCAGTATGACCTATATGTGCAAGACGACCGATATATAGTGATAGATAAAAAAGAACATCTCTCGTTTTCAGAAGATCATCCGGTTTCTGAAGAAGATAAAATGATTAATTTATTTAAAGGCGTATCATTTGAGGCAAAACGGGATATTGATGGTATTTTACAAGGTGTAGCGAAATTGTTTGTTAAACCGGGAACATTTTCTGATGAAGAAGAGGAATGGAAACACTTCAGTATGATGAAAACGAAATTTGGGTGGCGTGTTCATTTCATGCCAATGCAGTAATTTAGTTGACCTAGAGCTGTCTCATAGTTTAGGGGGCAGTTCTATTCATTAATTTTAGGGCAGAATCTCTAATTTTACTGAATTGACGTAAGAATTCCGAATTCTTTGGTACAATGGAAAGGATTGGGGGGCTGCAAGTGGATGAGAACGAACAAATTCCGAAAATACTGGATGGAGATTTACAGGCACTTCAAATATGGATTAAACTTCATTCAGAAAAAATTGTACGCTTCGCTTATCAGCATGGGTTACCAATTGAATCTGCACTCGAAGTTGCGACTCAAACATTTGATGAATTTCAAAATGAAATAGGAAGTATAAATGATGGGAAACAACTCTTGCCCGAACTTTATAAAATGATAATTAGAAAATTAGAAGCACTACAACCAATAAGCACGGAACAAGAAACTTTGTTTTTATTCGAAGAAGATGCTGAGCTTCATGAGGATATTGGAAAGTTGGATGCGAATATACGGATTCCACTGATTTTGTCAAAATTTCACGACTTTACATTCGAAGAGATAGCGCTCATTATAAATAATTCAGAAATAGAAATTTCAACAAGGATTGATCAAGCCGAAAAGTCGCTGCAAATAGATCACATAGACAAAAGACTTGAATTACTGAATAAATCATATAACAGGCTTCCTGTTCAATTTAAAGAAGAACGAATTACAGAGAGTAAAACAATTTCAACAATAGGGAAAAAGACATCCAAATCCATTCGATTGGCCTTTATTTTGAGTACTTTATTAGTAGGTATCTTAATCACGTCTTTTATTACGATGAATAAAGCTGAAACCATAAAATTATCGGATAGTGAGTATGCTGTGGAGTATACAAAACTCCGTGATACGTATAAAGAAGCATTGATGCTTACGAATGAACGTTTTGATAAGCTTGCATTTATACAATCGGCCGATATGCAAATGAAGGCATTTCTTGAGGAAGAAAAAAATGATTCGCTTAAGGCTGGAGAATCGGCATTTGAAACCATTTTAAATGAGTTGAAAATTCCATCTCAAATGTTAAAGGACTTGTCAATAAGTAATAGCTTAATGAACGATGAAGATAAGAGCATTGAATTTCTAAGTTCTTACCGAAAGAAGTCTAAGGACATTATTTCAATTTATTCGGAAGTGCTTTGGGATTATAGATTAGATGTGGAAAGTTTTGAAACTGGAGGCTATGGCAATAAAGCTGAGCAAATGATAAAGTTTAGTGATGAATTGCCAGAAGAACTTAAGAATATAGTAGCTTCCATGCGTAATCATTCCATTACATTAAGCGAAGATAAAACAACAGGTAAAATTGAGCCACATCTATATTTAACGGAAATGTATCAAGACATCATTTTTGCCTTACATTATAATATGTATGGATATGCGATTTTTATTGTAAATGAGCCTTATTTATTTGAAGAAATGATGAAGCTTTCTTTTGATGAATCTTTTTATCATTTGCTCACAATGCAAGATACATTGGAAAAAGTAAAAGAGGATGATTATCTATATCCAGCCATGTATGCTGAATATGTAGAGTTGTTTTATAAGTTCGTTAAAGGATCAAGGAACCTAAATGTATTTGATGAACGTGGAATCGTAAAAAACGAATTTAAACTAGCGTGGCAAAGATACTCGGAAATGTATGGTGTGCATCCAACCAATTATTTATTTGAACCGATTGTGGAAGAGATGGAAGCGTCCGGGTGGAAAGTATCGAAAAGTTGGAATGAATTTGATACGTCTAAAATAGAGGAAGCACTTAAACTAGCAAAATCTGATGAACTAGAGGAGTTCATGTACGGCAAGCGTCCTCTTATTGACGACGATTCTGTTGTACTAACAAACGATAGTTTTCCTAAAGAAGTGAAGCAATTGTATAACGCTTTTAAAAGTTCGCATGACATTCATGTATTTAAAGGTAAATCACCAATCTATACTGTTGGTGTCTATGACTATGCGAATGAAATGAATGATCCAGAGACTATGTATCATTTAGTTTATGATGACAATATGGACTATATGGGGACAGGCGAAGTTCAGTCACTAAAAGATTTTGTGAGTAAGTGGAGGAAAGGATTTTCATTATTTAAAGATGCCGAAAAGTCAATATTTTCTTCAACTAGTATAGATCGGATTGGATACGACTTTATTGCAAATATAGAAATTGTTTCTGGCAATATGCACAGGAACATTTCCGTATATTTAGACAAAGAGCAGAATTGGTATCTTTATAATCCGATGGTTGAAGAATTGCCTTCTTATCAACTAGAGGAAGATGTTCAGATAAATGAAAACTTCAAAAATGAAGCTGAACACCATTATGGGGCGGTTTATTTGGAACAATATCCATTGATGTTACAAGGTGGTCGTGCGATTGATATAATTGGTGTTTATTTATATGCAGGAGAAATTGGAGATTATCAAGCACAATATGCATTGTTTATTCAAGATGACCATACAGATACGATTGAACTCGAGGATTATGTAGAACATATGAGTAGTAATGAACCAAAGAATATGGAAAATCATTTTAGCAAGATCTCCTTTAAAGGCTTGGAACAAGATGAAAATGGGCATTGGCCTGGAGTAGCAACATTAACTAGTAATCTTGACGAAAATCCTGATGCCAAGCCGGAAATTACTATTCCAATGAAATGGACTGAAGATGGCTGGAGAATTGTATATACTTCAAATCTATTTACTGAATAAAAAAATGAGCTATGTAGTTAGAAGAAGTATGATTATATGAGCTTTTTTTGCCCGCAAACTTCATTCGTGTTATAATTTTGGTGGCCTTAATGGTAGATAGTATATTCGAAATTAGATTGGGAGCTGTGCTAAATGGCGAAAAAGTATGAAGTGGGGGAAGAGCTCACTGGCAAAGTAACGGGTATACAACCTTACGGAGCATTTGTCTCATTAGACGAAGGAACACAAGGTCTTGTTCATATTTCCGAAGTAACCTACGGATTTGTGAAGGACATCAATGAATTTCTAACTATTGGAGAAGAAGTAAAAGTTAAAGTTCTCGAAGTAGATGAAAAAGCTGGGAAAATTAGCTTATCGATTCGCGCATTATTCGATGTACCACCAGATGCACGTAAAGACAGCAATCCTCGAAAAACATTACAAGCAAAAGTGGACGAACGCGATGCAGAAGGATTCAACTCATTGAAAGATAAACTACAAGACTGGATTGATAAATCTAGTTATTAAGAAAAAAAATGAGGAAAAGGCGATTATGCCTTTTCCTCATTTTTTTAATTTACGTAGACGGTATTGTAAACTTTGCCTACTCATGCCAAGTGCGCTTGCGGTTTTCGTTATATTATTATCATGTATTTTCATAGCTTTTTCTAAATAATAAACTTCAGTTTCATATAAAAAACGGTCGAGAGGTAGTAATTCTTTTTCACCATGGATGATAAAATCCGTAACCACATTTGGTTTATTTCCGATGTTACTACTTTTCATACGGAAATGAAGAGGAAGCATGTCGAATGTAATGACATTTTCTGTAGTCGCCAGAGAGGTTGTTTCATCAAGTAGAAATTCAAGTTCACGCAAATTCCCAGGCCAATCATACTGTTGAAAAAGATCTTCGACCACGGTTGATATGCCTTCTAGAAAAGAACCGAATCGATCGCTTCGAAGTGCTAAATAAGAAGTGATGAACGGTAAAATGTCTTCCCTCCGTTTACGTAACGGTGGAATACGAATTGTAAAAGAGGAGAAGAAGTAATACAAATCTTTTAGAAGAGTACCCGAAGCAATCAATTCAACAGGATCATCACCAATGCTCGCAATAAATTGTCTGTTTTCTCCAGAAAGTTTTGTGAGTTCTTTTAGAAGCTTTTTTTGAAGAGGTATTGATAAAAGATCGACTCTTTCGCTGAAAATCGTATATAAATCATTATTTTCAATATCCTCTACAAGATGCTGAATTAGAAGGGAATCAGAATTATGACAATGGAGAGTATAAAAGAGACCATTGGTTGGAAATAATTCATTGTGGATGCTTTCGGCGATTAAATCTTTTCCAGTACCGGTTTCTCCAATCAATAGTACCGGTAGCTTTGCATTCGCAGCTTTTTTTGCTGTACTAATAACGGTTTTCATAGAAGGAGATTCCGCAACAATTTGATTAAAGGTCGTTGGAAAACTATTTTTACGATAGGATTGTTGAAACTTTTCCAAAACAGTAACATCACGTGCAAGTTCCACAGCCCCAACAAGCTGGTCTTTATCGTAAACAGGAAAAGTGTCGTTAATCGTTGTTATTTCTATGCCATTTCTATTCCAGTATGTTTGTTTTACATTTAATAATTCTTTACCCTGTTGCAAAACTTTTAATAAGGTACTCTCTTCTTGATCCAATTTAAATAATTCAAGAATTGACCTATCCTTAACATCTTCAAGGCCTAGACCTTCAATTTCTTTCATTTTTTGATTGTAGAGAATTGTTTTTCCATCCTTGTCAACAGCGTGAATACCAATAGTTGCTTTGTCGACAGTTATTGAATAGAAAGGGAGTAAGGAACGATTTGTATTCTTCATTAATATCACCATCCGAAAAAAATTTAATAATATTTAGTAAATAATACTTGATTAACGCAAAGGTCTTTTGCTATATTATATAGGTAACCAAATACAAAGTGCAAATTTATTTTGCGTCTAAATTAAATGAGGAGGAATTTCATGATTCCATATAAGCATGAACCATTCACTGATTTTACAATTGAAGAGAATAAGAAAGACTATCTTAAGGCGCTAAAACAAGTAGGAGAATATCTTGGACAAGACTACCCACTGATTATTGGTGGAGAGCGCATTACTACAGAAGGCAAGTTGGTATCAACGAATCCTGCAAATAAAGAAGAAGTAATCGGGCGTGTTTCGAAAGCGAGTCGCGATCTAGCTGAAAAGGCAATGAATATTGCAGACGAAACATTTAATACATGGAGAAAAGTTAAACCTGAATTCCGTGCAGATGTACTATTCAAGGCAGCTGCAATTATTCGTCGTCGTAAACATGAGTTTTCTGCATTGCTTACAAAAGAAGCAGGTAAGCCATGGAACGAAGCGGATGCGGATACAGCAGAAGGAATTGACTTCTTAGAGTATTACGCACGTCAAATGCTTGATCTAAAAGAAGGTGTACCTGTTGAAAGTCGTCCTGGAGAGTACAATCGTTTTGACTATATTCCATTAGGCGTAGGTGTAGTTATTTCACCTTGGAACTTTGCATTTGCGATTATGGCTGGAACTACTGCAGCTGCACTCGTAACTGGAAACACAGTTCTACTAAAACCAGCATCTACAACACCTGTAATTGCATATAAATTTATGGAGGTCCTTGAAGAAGCCGGAATGCCAGCAGGTGTAGTAAATTACATCCCTGGATCAGGTTCTGAAATTGGAGATTATCTTGTTGATCACCCAAGAACTCGATTTGTTTCTTTCACAGGTTCACGTGAAGTTGGAACTCGTATTTTCGAACGTGCTTCCAAAGTGAACGAAGGACAAATTTGGTTGAAACGTGTAATCGCTGAAATGGGCGGAAAAGATACAATGGTAGTCGATAATGATGCAGATTTAGAACTTGCTGCACAATCTATCGTTAAATCTGCATTCGGATTCAGCGGACAGAAATGTTCGGCATGTTCACGTGCAGTAATCCATGAAGATGTTTACGACCAAGTAGTTGCTCGTATTGGAGAACTTACTAAAGAATTGACGTACGGAGATCCAACAGACACTGCAAACTTCACTGGACCTGTTGTCGATCAAGCTGCATTTGATAAAATCATGGGTTATATTGAAATCGGTAAAACAGAAGGTCGTCTAATTGCTGGTGGAGTTGGCGATGATTCAAAAGGATTCTTCATAGCTCCAACTGTAATTGCAGATCTTGACCCTATGGCAAGAATTATGCAAGAAGAAATATTTGGCCCAGTTGTTGCTCTTGCGAAAGCGAAAAGTTTCACTGAGGCAATCGATATTGCAAATAATACAGATTACGGTTTGACGGGTGCGGTAATTACGAACAATCGCTTCCACATCGAACAAGCACGCGAAGACTTCCACGCTGGAAACCTATACTTCAACCGTGGTTGTACAGGTGCAATTGTTGGATACCAACCATTTGGTGGTTTCAACATGTCCGGTACAGATTCAAAAGCAGGCGGACCTGATTATTTACAGTTGCATATGCAAGGTAAAACAACTTCGGAAACGCTATAATATAAATAAGATATAACAGACACATCGTATAGATGTGTCTGTTATCTAAATTAGGAGGAATAGTATATGACGATATCAGAAAAAGTAATTGCACAAACAAACCAGTACGGTGCAAATAACTATCATCCACTACCAATTGTTATCTCAGAAGCTGAAGGCGTTTGGGTAAAGGATCCTGAAGGAAATAAATACATGGACATGCTTGCTGCTTATTCTGCAGTAAACCAAGGACATCGTCATCCGAAAATTATTCAAGCTCTTAAAGACCAAGCAGATAAGGTTACACTTACTTCGCGTGCGTTTCATAATGACCAACTTGGACCATGGTATGAGAAGATTTGTGGTCTAGCTGGTAAAGATATGGCCCTTCCAATGAATACTGGTGCAGAAGCTGTTGAAACAGCAGTTAAAACAGCACGTCGTTGGGCTTATGATGTAAAAGGTGTAGCAAAAGATCAAGCAGAAATCATTGCTTGTGAAGGAAACTTTCATGGTCGTACAATGACAGCTGTATCTTTATCATCTGATGAAGAATACAAACGTGGCTTTGGCCCAATGCTACCTGGAATAAAACTTATTCCATATGGTGACATTGGAGCACTTGAGGCGGCAATTACTCCAAATACCGCTGCATTCCTAATTGAGCCTATTCAAGGAGAAGCAGGAATTTTAATACCTTCTGAAGGATTTATGAAGGCTGCTAGTGACCTATGTAAAAAGCATAATGTCTTATTTATTGCAGATGAAATCCAAGCAGGCTTAGGTCGTACAGGTAAAATGTTTGCATGCGAATGGGAAGGCATCGAGCCTGATATGTATATCTTAGGTAAAGCTTTGGGCGGTGGAGTATTCCCAATCTCTTGTGTAGTTGCTAATAAAGATATTCTTGGCGTATTCAATCCTGGATCACACGGTTCAACTTTCGGTGGGAATCCAATGGCTTGTGCAGTATCAATTGCTTCACTTGAAGTCTTAGAAGACGAAGGATTAGCAAATAACTCACTTGAATTAGGAAATTATTTCATGGAAAAGCTTAAAGAAATTAAAAATCCAATGATCAAAGAAGTTAGAGGTCGTGGATTATTTATTGGTGTTGAACTTACAGAAGCGGCACGTCCTTATTGTGAGGAGTTAAAAGAACATGGTCTACTTTGTAAAGAAACACATGATACTGTAATTCGTTTTGCACCGCCTCTTGTAATAACAAAAGAGGAAATAGATTGGGCATTGGAAAAAATCAAAATAGTTTTAGGTTAAGTAAGTAGTAATCTTCCAAAAACATTCCGGATTATGCTATAATATGACCGAAGTAAACAATTATGAATCAAAGAGGCGAAATTCAATTGACTGAAAACCTTAATCTATTTACGTCAACGCAAGTAGTCATTAAAGAGGCGCTCGACAAGCTTGGATATGACGAAGGAATGTATGAGCTACTAAAAGAACCAATTCGTATGGTAGAAGTTCGCATACCTATTCGTATGGACGATGGAAAAATCAAAGTGTTTACGGGATTCCGTGCACAACATAATGATGCAGTTGGACCGACAAAGGGTGGAGTTCGTTTTCATCCGGATGTTACAAGAGAAGAAGTCATGGCACTTTCAATGTGGATGACTTTAAAAGCAGGAATTGTAGACCTTCCGTATGGTGGAGGTAAGGGTGCGATTATTTGTGATCCGCGTGAAATGTCAATGGGTGAACTTGAGCGTATAAGTCGTGGTTATGTTCGTGCACTGAGCCAAGTAATGGGGCCAGCAAAAGACATTCCAGCACCAGACGTTTTTACAAATGCGCAAATTATGGCATGGATGATGGATGAGTATAGTAAAATTGATGAGTTTAACTCACCAGGATTTATTACAGGGAAACCAATTGTACTTGGTGGTTCACAAGGTCGAGATCGTGCAACTGCTGAAGGAGTTACAATTATTATCTCAGAGGCTGCAAAACGTCGTGGAATCGATATGAAAGGTGCTCGTATTGTTATTCAAGGATTTGGTAACGCAGGAAGCTTCCTGTCTAAATTCCTTCATGATGCAGGCGCTAAAGTAATTGGTATTTCGGATGCATATGGTGCTCTTCATGATCCTGAAGGTCTTGATATAGATTATCTATTAGATCGTCGAGATAGCTTTGGAACTGTGACAACACTTTTTGACAATACAATTACGAATGCAGAATTACTTGAACTAGATTGTGATATTCTAGTCCCGGCTGCAATTGCAAATCAAATTACTGAAAAAAATGCACATAATATTAAAGCGACAATTGTAGTAGAAGCTGCAAATGGACCAACAACTTCTGAAGGAACTAAAATACTTACTGATCGTGGTATCCTTCTCGTTCCAGACGTTTTAGCAAGTGCTGGTGGCGTAACTGTATCTTATTTTGAATGGGTACAGAACAATATGGGGTATTATTGGACAGAAGAAGAAGTTCGTGAAAGAATGACTAAGAAAATGGTTGATGCATTTGATAACCTTTATTCAATGGCGACAACTCGTAACATAGATATGCGTCTTGCTGCATATATGATTGGATTACGCAAAACTGCAGAAGCATCACGTTTCCGTGGTTGGGCATAAATATAACTATAAAAAGGCGTTTCCCCATTATAAGGGAAATGCCTTTTTTCTTTTTTATATTTCTTTCGGTGTATGAATTTCTATTGTTTCTCGGTTACGAAAATCATCAAATAACAATCCAAGATTTAAAAGTCCTGAAACACCAATTAGAATATAAATAAGTCTTGCAACCGGTTCTCTGTAGCCGCCAGCTAATTCGGCGACAACATCAAAGCGAAACACACCGACAAGTCCCCAATTCAATGCACCGATGATTGTCAGTGCAAGAGCAATTTTGTGAATTGTCCCCATATTATGCACCTCCATTACTATTATTCCCAAGTAGCTTTAATTCATACGAACACCTTTTGTTTTTTGCAAATAAAGTTAGAATTACGCATAATGGTATTAAATAGAAGGAGGAGGAGTCTTTATGAATGATTTTACATTTCAGAATCCTGTAAAGCTTATTTTCGGAAAAGGCCAAATATCAAATATAATTAAGGAATTACCCCAATATGGAAAAAGAGTTCTTGTCGTATACGGCGGTGGAAGTGTTAAGCGGAGTGGTCTCTTTGAAGAGTTAAATACAATTCTGAATGAAATCGGAATGGAAGTTCATGAACTAGCAGGTGTTGAACCAAACCCTCGAGTTTCAACAGTACGAAAAGGTGTAGCTATATGTAAAAAGGAAAACATAGATGTATTGCTTGCGGTAGGTGGGGGATCGGTTATAGATTGTACGAAACTAATTGCTGTAGCATCCAAATATGATGGAGACGCATGGGATTTTGTTAGTAAAAAAGCATTTCCAACAGATGCACTGCCTTTTGGTACAATTTTAACTCTTGCTGCTACAGGTTCTGAAATGAATGCAGGTTCCGTTATTACAAATGAGGAAACACAAGAGAAATACGGATGGGGAAGTCCTTTTAGTTACCCCAAATTTTCAATTCTAGATCCAACATATACTAAAACAGTGCCGTTAGATCAAACAATATATGGAATAGTAGATATGATGTCTCATGTTTTGGAACAGTACTTTAATGAAGCAACTAATACTCCGGTACAAGATGAAATGTGCGAAGGTGTTCTTCGTGCAATTATTGAAAACGGTCCAAAACTCATTGAGAATTTGGAAGATTACAGTCTTAGGGAAACTATTTTATTTGCAGGCACAATGGGGCTAAACGGTTTCTTGAAAATGGGCTATAATGGGGACTGGGCAACACATGAAATTGAACATGCGGTATCGGCGGTTTATGATATACCTCATGCAGGTGGGCTTGCAATTTTATTCCCGCAATGGATGCGTTATAACGTAAAAGTGAATCCCGAAAGATTTGCTAAACTTGGAGTCAAAGTTTTCCGAGTAAATCCTGAAGGGAAAACTGCAGAACAAATTGCTCATGAAGGAATCGATCGTCTCGCATCGTTATGGAAGTCGATGGGCGCTCCGGAAACACTTGCGTATTATAATATTGATGATTCAAAACTTGAGCTGATAGCGGAAAAAGCTACAGTCAATGGTAATATTGGAAAGTTTGCAAGTCTAGATAAAGAGGATGTTTTATCCATACTTTGTCTTTCTCTATAAACGAAAAAAATGCCGCACGGGAACCTACTCCCATGTGGCATTTTTTTATTCAGGAAATTTGGAACTAAATTCATTGTGTGCGTTTATCGTATTGGATCCAGTCCACGATTTGATGCCGTCATCTTCATCGAATGATATCATGACATCTTGAACGCCTCTTTGGTTTAAAATGATTTGCATTAAGCGGTCACGAATATCATCTATATAAGTAACGGTATGAGTTGGAACAACTTCGACAACTAGTTCGACATGAAGAAATTCTCCTTCTTTAACTACTTCGATGCGTTGGATATCCAATACATCAGGGTCTGCAGCTACGATATGTGCTATATGATTAAGCATTTCTTCATCGGTTTCTCCAATTGCTCCTTTAGCATTTTCTAGGAAAACTTTCCCCACTACATAAAACATCATTAAGCCAATCAAAATGGAGGCAATTCCTTCTGCAGCAAGAAAGCCCAAGAAATGTGCGATAAGAACTGCTGAAAAAGCAAGTATACCACCGGCTGTTGCAACTAAATCTTCCATAAATACCAACTTCGTTGGTGGTTTAGCTCGATTTAAGTGACGAAAGCTAGTGGTTATCGGTGCCAGTAATCCTTTTTGATCAATGCCGGCTTCGTGGAGAACTTCTTTTCCTGCTTTATAAAGAACAAAGAATTCAAGAAGGATACCAAAACCAAGCACGGACAGATTGATATAAACTCCGCCGGATACGATTGGATTTACTACATGATGCCAACCTTCTTTAATGGCCTCATAAGACATTATGGCTACAATAATCACTGCACCAAGACAAACTAAGTTAACGATTCTTCCGAAACCATTGGGATATTTAGGAGTTGGTGCTTTTTTAGATAAAGCAGAACCAATATAAACGAAAAATTGGTTGGCGGCATCACCGAATGAATGCAACATTTCCGCAAACATAGCAACATTTCCTGTGAGGAAAAATGCGACTGCTTTCAATATACCTATAATTGTATTAACAACCCCGGCAAGTAGGGAAGGTTTGTTTCCATCTTTTATTAGTAATAATAGTTCTTTCATTAGATTCCTCCGTTAAGAAAAAAATTCTATTTCAACTGATTCTACATAAGGAAGTGCCGTTAATTCAAGATATAATTGGGATGTGGGTTTTTCTGTTACTGCTGCTAATCGGAATCCTAGTTCATGTGTCACGTGATTTTCATTTATAACAATTTGTTTGATGCGTAAATTTTTGATGGTCATATTTTCTGATTTTAGAAGCAGAATAAGTTCGTCAATCTTTAATTTGTCGAGAACACTAATAGTGAAATTTGCTTCATTTGAACGAAGACGTTTAGGACCGTATTTAGATAGGATTGGCGCAAGAATTTCGATTACAAATATAACGCTTAAGACAGTAAACGCAGCTTCAATATAAAATCCCGTCCCAACAGCAATCCCGATGCTGGCCGCACCCCAAATCATAGCAGCCGTAGTTAGCCCGGTAATATTGTCGTTATCTCTTCTTAAAATCGCACCAGCCCCAAGAAAACCGATTCCGCTTACAATTTGTGCTGGTAATCGAAGAGGATCCATAGTGATGTTTATTTCCTCGTTTGCTGGAAAAAGATAAGCTGCTTCTATAGAGACGATTGTTAACAGACAGCTAAAAGTTGCAATAACTGCACTTGTTTTTAAGCCAATTGGCTTTTTCTTTATTTCTCGTTCAACTCCAATAACCAAACTTAAAGCGAGGGCTATTAACAGTTTGATGAATATTTCAGGGTACGCTGCTTGATTTGCAATCCATTCCATCATTATCCCCCCTGTAGCGAAATAGTAAACATGAATGCTATACTCTCTATTGTATTACCTTAAACACTAATTTAGTAACCAAACTGGACAGAAAGAGATGATACTATAATGGAACAACCGAAGATCCATCCTTACATACCAATAATTATTGGTGTAATATCAGTAGCCTTGTCAGCAATATTCGTAAAGCTTGCAACAGCGGATGCCGGAGTCATTGCTTTTTATAGAATGTTATTTTCAATATTAATAATGCTTCCTTTCTTTTTAATTAAATATA